>NZ_QTUM01000061.1:0-12939 GCF_003435615.1 Catenibacterium sp. AM22-6LB | reverse complement strand
GATAAAATAAAAAACTAGAATTATTACTTGAATAACTTCTAGTTCTATAATACGAAAGATAAGTCTAAGAGAACGACTTATCTTAATGATGATCTAGAAGATCCTACATTATAAGCACTTATGTGCTTATTTTTTTCTTTTAGAAGATCTCTGATTTCTTCTAATAATGCAATGTCTTCTGGTTTTGGTGCAGGGACTGCTTCTTCTTCCTTCTTACGGAAACTTATGACCTTATTAATCGCTTTAATGCAGATAAAGATACAGAAAGCCATTAATAAGAAGTTAATGAGGTTAGAAAGGAATGATCCATACTTGATATTAATATTATTCACTTTAAGTGTAAGTTCTGTAATATCAGATGGAATCTTGATGATTGCAGATAATACAGGCATGATAATGTCCTGTACAAGAGATGTAACAACAGCAGTGATGGCAGTACCTAAAATAACACCGACAGCCATATCAATGACATTGCCTTTGAATGCGAATTCTTTGAATTCCTTCCAAAGTTTTTTCATGTTGTACCCCTATATTTAGTTTATGCAGCAGGTATTTCGTCTTCTTCTGTATTTCCACTTATGGTGTTGATGAAATCCTTGCTGATAATAAATGCCTGATCAAATGGATTGATTAATAAAGCATCATAGTCACCAGTGCCTAAGAATGTGGCAATGTGCTCATCAAATGGACGACAGTCGCTGATTAATACCTGACCTTCCTGTAATTTAACATTGTCTTTGATGCCCCATTTATCAATCTGTTCATTAGATGTAAAGAGTGGTAAATAACTCATTTCGTTACCTTCTTCATCTTCTGCAGATAATGAAGGAATAATCATAGACGATTCTTTTTTAAGTTCATATGTACCATCTGGTAAAGTCATTAAATCAGATTCATTTACAATAGCCATTAATGCAAGACATGAACGTGATACAATATCATCCATAAGTAATCCGAATTTTTCTTTTTCTTCTTCACCTTGTGCTTCCATATATTCATCATATAACCAAGAGAATTCCATATTACCTGGTACTCTATGACCAATTGTTTCATGATGGTCTACACCTTCATTTTCTTCAATACCCATATGGCTTAATGTATCTCTAGTTAGAGTAAATGCTTCTGTTTCTGGATCAATGACCATACCATAGACTTCATCATCACCTGTATTAAATAATTCATTTAATAAGAATTCATAGTCTGCTTCTACTAATACATTATGGCGATCTGGGAAATCAGCATCTTCTAGAATAGAAGAGTTCTGTGCATTTTCTACACTAGTATAAATAGCATACCATTCATCTCCATCATCATCACATACTGTCTGTAAGAAGTATAAATCTTCATCTTCATCATCATCGTCTACAGAAATATATGTTAAGAATGTAGAAGCCTTTAATGTATGCATTAAATCATCTTCTAGTTTAGTGGCAGTAAAAGAAGCTTCTCCATATTTACCACAGCTTTCTTTCCAATCTTTATCAGCAGTTGTTTCTACTAGTGTTGTGTTTAATAATGGTTTACTCATTCTTTTACTCCTCCCCTTCTACTAATCCCATTGCAGCTAGGATTTCTTTTGTAAGTACAATATTATCTGTGAATGGATTAATAACGAGTGCATCAAAGTTTTCACCATTATTAAGTCCTCCTAGATGAGTCTCAAGATCAGCAGTCATTAGTAATGCTTTTCTTTCTTCATCTTCAGCATTCCAGCCATCTAATGTTTCAATATCTTCCTGTGATGTAAAGATTGGGACAATGTTTGCTTGATCACCATTAGCTTCACTTGTTAACATTCTGATTGCAAGATCTGCATCTGTTCTAATAATATATGTATTACCATCTTCTTCTTCTAAATCTTCTTTTCTCACTATAATAGGTAATGCGAATAAAGCATCCTCAAATGCTTCCATCATATGACTAAAGATTTCTGCTCTCTTATCATCATCTTTAGAATTTTCGAAGATCTTCCATACTTCTTTAATAAAGATGTTTGCAGGAGTGATGTTTCCTAAATCTTCTGTATTGTTTAAACCAATACATAAACGTTTAGAAATCTGTACTAATTCTTCTCTTGTAAGAATATAGTCATCACTAAATGGGTTAATCACAATACCATCAATCTGTTCAACATCCGCAAGTGTTAATTCTTTTGCTAGGAAAGCATAGTTGACTTCTACTGCTTCTACTTTTCTTCCTTCCATAGATGTTTCAGGTTTCGCAATACTACTTTCTAGTTCTTTCATTGAAGTATAAACAGAAATAAAGTTCTTACTTCCATCCTGTAGTGAAATAGTAAAGAATGAATGATCATATTCAATATTTTCACCATTTTCTGGTAAGTTCATATAACCATAATAATGTGATTCTGTTAGATTCTTAAGGAATGCTTTGTAGGCTACTTCTTTGTCATCCTGAGCTTTTTTCCATGCATCAAGGGATTCAGTCCATCTTGATGTAGTGAATGCTTGAGCATCTTTTAAATGTTTGTAATTCAACTTCTTTTCCTCCTTAGTTGATAGTTTCTTTATTATAAAACATTTCATCTAGCATGTCTTTAGAAAAGCCTAGATGATCTGTAAAAGGATTAATGAGAATACCACAGAATGCATTACTAGAAAAGAGTATATCCTTGTAAAACTCAAATGATTGACATGTAATAATCATTTCCATATCTGGTTCATTATGATCAAGATTCACTCTTTTAATATCATTTAATCCTGTAAATAAACTAATATAGAGTTTATTAGGATCAGCATGAGAACACATAAGTGGTTTGATATAAATATCAGCACCTGTGTGCAAAGCAAGTTCTCCTGTCTTATTTGTATATAAGTCTTTCTTATTTACAAGTACTGAACAGGCAAAGACCCCATCCTCCATAAGGTCTTCTACACTTTCTTTTAATAACTCTTTTATATGAGGATCTTTACCATTAGAATGATAGATCTTCATATTCTTTCTAAACTTTAAATTAGCTGGTACAAGACTTGGTAAATCTTCTTGATGATTAATACCTGTTGTTGTATTATGTCCTATACTATTTAATAGTTTCTCATCAGCTATGAGCTTTTGTGAGAAAGGATTAATCACTAAACCATTCAGACCTTCTGTACGTGTATATATCTCTTCTAAGAGACGTTTATAAGAAGCTACCATTACTTCTACCTGATAACCTACTTGTGGTTCAGGAAGGTCTATATAGTCTGTAATCTCCTTTATACTTGTGAAAGCAGGTAAATAGGATTGTTGATCTTCACCAGACACAGAAATGATTTCATAATCTTGAGTATCATAATTCAGTGGTCTTTGAACCATTACAAGATAGTCTGAATGAGATATTAAATAATGAAAATGTTCTGTGATATCTGTATGAAGATCATAGCCATGAAACCAAAGGTTAAAGAGATTGTTCCATTCTTCATCATCAGGATAATATTGTGGTGATACAATACTTAAACCATTGTAATCCATAAAAAACCTCCTTTCTTCTCTATTGTATCATGTTAGAGGTGATAAGAGGTTTGTATTCTTACAATTATTTTAATAATTCTAGCACTTTTAGAAGATTTTCTTTGATACATAATAAGTGAGACTGTGTCATATCACTAATATCTACTAGATCAGGTATTCCAATAACATCTATACCTGCAGCATCTGCTGCAATAATACCATTTCTAGAATCTTCTAAAATAAATGTTTCTTCTTTTTTAAGATTATATAATTCTATTGCTTTATTGAAAATTTCAGGGTTTGGTTTAGCACGAGTGACATGATCACCACATACAAACTTATCAAAGTACTTGTCTAAACCAGCAGACTTGAGAGAAAATAGTACATCTGGTTCAAATGTAGAACTAGTAAGAACTAATGTATAACCATTATCTTTTAGATAAGTTAGTAGTTCATGTGCACCTTTTTTAACAGGCATAGGGTTTGTTTCTAAATATTTTCTTGTTTCTTTAATTTTATCATCTCTAAAGCGAGTAAAATAGTATCTATTTCCCGTAATCTTCTCTAACATTTCTTGTGCTGCTAGACCGTTTGAACCTATTGTTTTATAGGCAGCTTCTGGGTTAAATGGTTCATTGTGTTTAGCGAATACTTTTTCCCACATCTTGATTCCTAAAGCTTCACTATCAATGAGTAATCCGTCCATATCAAATAATACATTTTTTTTATTTTCCAACATATGATTAATCCTCCATATCAATACTGTATCATTATATAGTGAGATTGGGTATATGTAAAATAATTATTGATAGCGATTACAGTTTGTGCTATACTTATAAATGAAAAGAAAAGCAGAAAAAAGACTTGAATATTCCCCCATTCGAGTCTTTTTTTTTGCGTTTAATTTACTTTTTTTGATGCCTGCATATATTCTGCCTGGAAGTTCTCAACGAATTTGGCAGCCATTGTAGTTGTGTAGTGTTCTGTTTCTGCGATGTACTCATCTACATATACATCTGTATGATATCCGAAGGAATGTAAGAAACTACTTAATAGCTTAGTAAGATCATTGTAGTAATTAATGCCTGATTGTTCTTCTATCATACCTGTCATTAAAGAGTAGTATAAGCAGAAATTAACAGAACCAGAACGATTAGATGTCATAGCATCTATACCATACCATACAGGATTCTCCTCTATAGTATAGGACCCGTTTTCCATCATAGTATATACTTCTTCCGGGTCAAAGGGTATATGTGCTTCTTCGTAAAATTCATCTAATAATTCTATTTGATGATCCCTAGAGAGGGTACTGTGAGAAACGATTTGATAACTTATTCCTAAGCAGTAGGTATTGAAGCAGTCTAAAGCATTGATGTTGTTGAAGAGTTGTTTGTACATACTACTGTCTTTTACATTAATATAAAGTTCGTTAAGTTTGCGTTTAAATGAATGAAAGTCTGATAGTTTCATAGTTGTTTACCCCTTTCCAATAATTATTATACTGATTGATTTATGTATTTCAAGAAATCAAAAAGTGGATAGATATGGAGTAAGGATACAGATTAAGTTTAAAAGACCAATCGTTTAAAATTGGTCTTTTAAGTGTTTGGTTAGACTATCATTTGATCAGTTAAAATACTGAATAACATCATTTGCGATAATACATATGTTATATCTAGCAAATAAATATATGGTAGCAAATTAGTTGTGTTATTTTGAACTGCATGCAAATAGTCTTAATCTAGCAAAATAATAGATGGTAGCAAAACTTATAGACAGTGAAGCCTTAGGAATCAAGAGTCATCTTCTAGCAAAATAATAGATGGTAGCTGCAAAACCACCGGTGTAAGGCACCCATGCTGCACCAGGTCATCTTCTTGCAAAATAATAGATGGTAGCAAAACGGGCATATATATTCATGTATGTCTTTTTTAGTCATCTTCTAGCAAAATAATAGATGGTAGCAAAACAAGTTTAGTAGGGCGACTCGCTAGAGACCGTCATCTTCTAGCAAAATAATAGATGGTAGCAAAACGGTTCATATCATAGAGATATGATACACACTGTCATCTTCTAGCAAAATAATAGATGGTAGCAAAACATTCAATGATACAGAATACAAGCAGAACTAGTCATCTTCTAGCAAAATAATAGATGGTAGCAAAACTGGTAGCAGTGCAATTAAAAGAAGAAGAAGGTCATCTTCTAGCAAAATAATAGATGGTAGCAAAACGTAGTTCTCCGTTATTGTTATAGAGACAATGTCATCTTCTAGCAAAATAATAGATGGTAGCAAAACGTATCGAACGCATGGCACTTTAGTGACGATGTCATCTTCTAGCAAAATAATAGATGGTAGCAAAACCAATCGCTTCGCTTAAAACTTTCATACAGGGTCATCTTCTAGCAAAATAATAGATGGTAGCAAAACAGACTTTTCCAAATCTATTTCCACTAACCCGTCATCTTCTAGCAAAATAATAGATGGTAGCAAAACTAGATAGTTGTATGCCATTGATTGCTTATAGTCATCTTCTAGCAAAATAATAGATGGTAGCAAAACAAGCAGAATTAAATAGACAGTATAGTACTGGTCATCTTCTAGCAAAATAATAGATGGTAGCAAAACAGGAATATGGAATGGAATAGTCAGTATTTAGTCATCTTCTAGCAAAATAATAGATGGTAGCAAAACCACTCTTTTTTTTATTTAATCACATTCAAGTCATCTTCTAGCAAAATAATAGATGGTAGCAAAACATGTATTGAGAAGGACTAATTCACCAGCAGTCATCTTCTAGCAAAATAATAGATGGTAGCAAAACGATTGTGCAGTTGTAGATGTACCTGCATATGTCATCTTCTAGCAAAATAATAGATGGTAGCAAAACAATCCGTTACGGTTTTAGTTGCTTCATCAGGTCATCTTCTAGCAAAATAATAGATGGTAGCAAAACCAATAGTGTTTTTGGTAAACTCATATCTTTGTCATCTTCTAGCAAAATAATAGATGGTAGCAAAACACAGGTTCTACTTCAATGGGTTGTGGTGATGTCATCTTCTAGCAAAATAATAGATGGTAGCAAAACTAACTTATCAATCAATCCCACTATTCAACAGTCATCTTCTAGCAAAATAATAGATGGTAGCAAAACATGTGTATTCTCTTGTCACTGCATCAACAAGTCATCTTCTAGCAAAATAATAGATGGTAGCAAAACGATCTTCTTTATAACTTTGAATTATCTTTTGTCATCTTCTAGCAAAATAATAGATGGTAGCAAAACGCTTTATCTTTGCCCATTTTCAACAAAAGGGTCATCTTCTAGCAAAATAATAGATGGTAGCAAAACACTACATACAACAGTTACAGATTATTATCGTCATCTTCTAGCAAAATAATAGATGGTAGCAAAACGGAAAATAGTTTCAAAAAGAAACAAAATGCGGTCATCTTCTAGCAAAATAATAGATGGTAGCAAAACCTCAAACTGATTTTATCACATAATTGAGATTTTAACTACTTTTTATAATATGACATCAAGTTATTGATCAAGCTTATATGTTCCCTACTATTTAAATCCTTTAAATATTCATTAATCATATTTTTTATGTCCTCCAATGTATATAAGTTGGTTGATTTCTCATTCAAAATATAATAAACCATTTCTTCATTCGCAAAATCTAAGAAATAATCCTCTTCAACACATATATTTTCTATTTCTACATCTCTAATTGTCTTAGAAAATACTATGCAATATACCCTATCATTAGATATTTCATCTATTTTACTTCTTATTTCATCGGTAAGAAGAGGAATATCAATAAATAGAATAATATAAGCGTATTTCTTAGAATTCACCGCAATATAATTAATCATATTGAGCTGTAATATCACCAAATCCTCATATGATAAATCATATTCATCCTTATAAGATTCATCTTCATAATAGTGTGCTGTTACCAACTTAGTAAGTAGCTTAGGAGAGTATGTAGAAAACTCACTTTGTACAAATGCATTTTCACTTACTTCATCTGATAGTGATTCAACAAGTATATTGAATGTGTTTAATGTATCCATATAATCGATACTAGAATATAAAGTCTCTAGATATTTAAGCATAAGAGACTTCGTACTGAGTTTTGCATCCTCATTAATAGAATAGTTTTCAGTCACTTCATAAAAGAACGTGTTTTTCTTATCTACTGGATTATCATCAATCTTAAAATAACATTCACTACCAATCTCTTCTCTGTATCCACTTATTGTTTTATTAAAATATTGTCT
Source organism: Catenibacterium sp. AM22-6LB (assembly GCF_003435615.1). NCBI lineage: Bacteria > Bacillati > Bacillota > Erysipelotrichia > Erysipelotrichales > Coprobacillaceae > Catenibacterium > Catenibacterium sp. AM22-6LB. The sequence goes on along the minus strand of NZ_QTUM01000061.1, from coordinate 5,195 downwards.
TACAGCTTGTTTTATATAGAACTTATTCACTGCATTAGACCCTAATACATACTTTGTATGATCAATAATAATAGTTCTATTAATATTTCCGTTACTAATCAACAATTGTTTCATAGTTCTATAAAACTTTCTACATTTACAGTTTCTTCCTGTAATGATTTGCCACCTACAATAATTTCTATTTTTGCATACTGTTTTTCTGTCACTACAAGTATTCTTATTTGTCCCTCTTTAGGGACATTCTTTCTGAGGATATTTATATGTTTGACTGCAGCTTCTCTATTTGCGAATATCTTACAATAGACAGAAAACTGCATCATCATATATCCATTCTTTATCAAATACCTTCTGAACACATTATATGTATGTCTTTGTTTAGGTGTCATCACTGGAAGATCAAAAAATAGTATTAAACGCATAAACTCATATTTCATTGTCATATGCAATTGGAAACGGAAATAGAATTTCATTTGATTGATCATCAATAAATCTAAAAACTGAATCAAGATACAGATTAATCGCATTTCCTATTGTCTGTTTTCTATTATCTATATTTATTTTCTTGTTTGTGAGGTCTATCAATTCTTTCTTATGTGCTGTTTTAAACAATATCTCATCTAACAGATTATTATAAACATAATCATCTACTATTGGTCTAAACACTTCTATTATGTCATCACTTAGATTAAAGCTATTCTGTTTACCTCTATGGAAAAAAGCAAGATTAGGCAAATAACCTTTACCCACAATAATGGATGTAATAAGTGCTCGGAATATACTATATCCGTAGTTTAATCCAGCATTCACAACATCTTCGTCCATTCTTACGAAATTTTCTCCATACATTTCTCGAAAATACATCTTAGAAGCTAAACCTTCTCTATTAGTGATATCTCCATTTAATACAGTTTCACTGTATTCTTTTAGTTTACCTACTACGTCTTCACTCTTATGATTTTTTCTTAATATGATATATTGGTTTATTATTTTATGTTTTACGATTTCTCTATGTAAAATCTTTTTTGTTTCATCTGTCCATTCTATTTGTTTAGCTATATTACCACTTGTTGCGTAATTCCCATTCATTGGTAATATATATGTCTTTGGAAGATGATCAACACCACAAAGAATGGTACAAACATTCTTTTCAGATAGTTTGTTCATTAAAGGAACTGTTAAATAAGCTTTATAATTATCAATAACTAAAATCTGAATATCTGCAATTGGAATAAGAATATCAGTATTCTCTTTTTCTACCTTTAAATTATCAAGATATAGATGCAGATGCTCAGCTTGTGATATGTATATGACCTTGTAACCCATAAACAATATAAAAAGAAAAGGCTCCTTATAGGAGCCGAATCCGGGATAAACCCTTGTTTTGCTAGGTCATATATTATTTTGCTAGATTATAACCTGCTACTATTGTACCCTATTTGAATTCTAATTTCAAGTTATTATCTTTTACTTCATACAGATTTCCTAAAACATCCGTAGCATATTTACGAACATCTAATAGTGGATTAACTGCAACCATGAGTTGTTTCTTAGACTTTGTATATAAAGGTTTTACCTCTATTTTATTTGCAGCATCACTATTTGTCGCAGTAAATTTAACTACTTCTGGGGTAACACCATCATGATACTTAGTATTACCATCGGATTCTGTAGAATCATCATAAATATACTTCTGGCCTTCTTCCTTCACTATTCCAACTAATTCATCATGATGTAAAGAACAGAGAAATATGGCTTCATCACTAATCTTTTTCTTAGCCTTTTCTGACTGATACCAATCTCTATCAATACAGTATAATCCTAATAATTCCTTAAAAGAAACATCTTTATATCTAATAGTGACCATCTTTATCTTACCATCAGTATCACGATAGAAATCCGTTCTATACGGGCTAATCTGTTTTAAGATAACTTTCTTACCATGTTTAGTATTATAATTCTTGCTGATATCAATGTGATTACCTAGCTTTTCAGCATAATACTTTATACAAGTAATTTCAGAGCCATTACCCTTCTTAGAAAACTTGCGGATCTTACCAAATTCTTCTTTATAGGCAGTTAATGGGTTTTCTCCCTTCAACTTAACACCTTTCTTATCCTTTGTATACTGTTTAGGATCATCTTTGAATGTTTCATAATGATCTAATACAATTCTTGTAATCTCCTCAAATGTTGCAGGATCCTTCTTAGCCATAATATATTTATCTTCTGCTTTACCGTTCACAATATCTTCTACCAGATTCTTAAACTTTGGATCATAGATATCTTTGTATTTCTGAACTAAGATTTCTTCTCCATTTATTACTCTTGTAGAATAGATTGTTTCATCTGCAACCTGTCTATTTGGTTTAGTATCTACTTTATGAGATATCTTAATTGGCGCATATGCCAATTGGTTTCTAGTCATAATACCACGATAGTATTTATTACTTTCATCATAGATATTCTTTAGTGTAGAAATAAATTCAATGTATTTAGGATCAAAGAATTCTTCTTTACCAGGTACCTTCTTTACTTCTCCTGTATCCTGATTATATAAATCTTTTAATTCATACTTTGCGAGACAACCATTAAGAAGTCCCATTGTCTTAACTGATGCAATGATAAGTCCATCTACTGCATGGTGTAAATAGTCTTCTTCACGTTCTTTTGGTAAGTTAATCTGTGTTCTAAACTTATGAGTAATATTACCATTTAGTGTAAATACTTTAGTAGGTATTTCATTTGCTTTAAAGTAGTCTGTTAAAGTATTTAATACCACTCTATTTGCATAACTTGTATCAATCAAGTTACGTGCAATAAACTTCTGCACAACATCCATCTTAGTAATATCATCTTTGTACAATAAGTAATTTTTCTTTCTTCTAGAGAATCTCTTAGAAGACTGCACAACAGAAATATAAGTCTGTAAATCACCACTTAATCCTAGTGTTGGATTATCAAACAAATGCTTATTATAGGCGTCAATTGGTGTTCTATTACCCTTTGCTTTGTTTTCGTTGGCAGTTGCTAGAATTTTGTTGTTGTAAGAATCATCCAATGAAATAGAAATTGGAATAATATGGTCTATTTCTGTATAACGTGGATTAGTAATAACTTCACCTAGAATAAGAGGTTCTAATGTATACGCACTCTTTCCATCCTGTTCCAAATAAAGTCTGACCTTCATTTTAGTCTTACCATTAATCTTATCAGGATTATAACCATTTTCCTTTAATAAAGTATCTACTTCTTTATTCTTCTCTTCATAGAACTTCTGTCTGTTATTAATGCTCTTTTTCTGATCAGCTGAATTCTTTTCTCTTGTCATTTCCACTACAATCGTATCGAATTCACCATATTTTCTACGTAATGCATTAATTACCTTAAACGTTTCTCTTTGTGCTCTTTTTGTTACTGGAGAAAGAATAGCTGTATCATCTGCTTCAATAGACTTTTTCCCCTTTAATGCAGATACATCTTTACCTTTATGAATCTGCTGAATCAACTGCATCTGGTTGTAATTAGAAACATACATTTCTTCATTTAGTTCTCTCATAGCCTTTAGAGATAAACTATGATAGTTCGCAATACCGTCTAGGTTTGCAAGTTTATATACTGTTTCATCAGTAATTAATGATGAGTTAATAAGATTCAATAATTGTTTTCTTTCTTCAATACCTTTTCTATTTGTTAGAATTTCTATGATTTGATCTAATACTTCATAGTCTTCAAGGGAAATAGTTTCTCCACAATCTTTAAAACATTTCTTTAACTTTGCATATCCTTTAAATTCACTCTTTAAAGGCTTTTTGTTCTTATCGATTCTAAAGCCAGAAATATTAGTTAAATCAGTTCCTAAAATCTTCGCAACATCTTTTGGTTCAACCTTTGCTTTCTTAGTTACAATCTTAAATACCTCATCCTTCTGATCCATTGTAATCTTCTTATCGCCATTATAAGTAAGATTATTTAAATCATTTAATAAGTTAAAGATATCACTAGTCACAGCTAATTTAGGTGCACGTGGTTCATCAGGATAAACACTACATTTACCTCTCATTTTTTCAATCAAATCAATTGGTTCTTTCTGATTTGCTTCAATATAACGACCATATGGTGTTGGTGACTTCTGGCTACCTGGACCTTCATAATAAGCACGTTTTCTAGATACAATCTGTACAATTGCTTCACATGCTTCTTCTGATAATTCCTGATGACTTAATATTTCATTTAACTCTTTGATATAGTCTTTTGTTTTAAAGTTATTATGATGCCCTCTAATAGATTCTCCGCTATTAAGCAATTCTAACTGTAGTTCACAGATATATTTACCATCTGCAAGTTTTTTAGAGTTAGCCTGTAATATTTCTTTTAGTTCACCAGTTTCCTTGCTTGCTTCTTCTGTATCATCTACTGTCTCAATTGTACTACCTCTTCTTTTTGTAATATGCAATATTGCAGTCGCAAGTTCTTCATTAGTTAACTTCTCTTTCAACCCTTTAACACGTATTTCATATACATTATCCAACGAATGGAAATCATCATTAATAATTCCTAAAGACTTCAATAAATGTTTCATATCATTAAGTCTAGTTGCTTTACGTGATATAAGTCTTCTATGCCCTCTTGTAGTACGACGTGTTTCATTCTCTGCAGCAGTACCTTCTTTAAACAGTCTTACCCCATAATCTACAAATTCATACTTATCAATATCGATTACACCATATCCGACACTAGTTATCCCTATGTCTAATCCCAAAACTAATCGTCCCATATTTTTACCTTCTTTCTGTAATCATTAATATAATTCTATCAAATTAAAACTACCACCACAATCAGTACATATTATATTTTACAATCACAACATTTGTACTTCTTACTATTATTATACTCCTATTAAAACATTATTTTCTCACGTAACCCTCCGACAGCGCCTTTTTAGAGGCACTTACTAAATTTTTTCTCTTTTTTTTGATGAATTTCTCATTATTTTCTGTTAAAAAACAAAAAAAGATCACCTACGGTGATCATGGTAAGGAAATCGGATTTTGGTATGAGCTATTCCCTTACCCATCCATTACTATACACTAGTTTTACTCTTTATGCACCTTTTTGCAGTTTTAGAAAAAACTATTAAAAAGAAAGTAGACTAACCTATCACTAGGCTAGTCCCTTATCAAACCGTACGTGCACTA
>NZ_QTUM01000060.1:0-13726 GCF_003435615.1 Catenibacterium sp. AM22-6LB | reverse complement strand
GCAAGTTGATATTGTCCCAATTGGGACAATATCAACTTGGATACATTGAGACATTATCACATTGGAATCAGATAAATGTCAACGCTTACAATATTTTTGTTGTGTTTTATATCTTATTTTAGTAAAATAAAATTATATGATTTTAAGGAGGTTATAATATGGCTAAAATCATGGCGGTAAACGCTGGTAGTTCATCATTAAAATTCCAGTTATTAGAAATGCCTTCAGAACTAGTAATCTGCTCAGGTATTGTGGAAAGAATTGGACTAGAAGAAGGAATTTTTACTATTAAACATAATGGACAGAAGAAAACAGAAAAATTACCTATTCCAGACCATAAGGTCGCTGTTTCTTTAGTGTTAGACGCATTAGTGAAGGAAAAAATTGTTGAAAAGCTAGAAGAAATTGAAGGGGTAGGACATCGTATTGTACATGGTGGTGAATACTTTGATTCTAGTGCTGTTGTAAATGAAGACGTAGTAAGTAAGGTAGAAGAGTTATGTGAATTAGCACCACTACATAACCCTGCACACTTAGTAGGATATCGTGCATTCAAAGAAGCTCTTCCAGGAGTAGGACATGTATTCGTATTTGATACAGCATTCCATCAGACATTGGATAGAGAAAGATATTTATATCCATTACCATTAGAATATTACACAGACTATAAAATCAGAAAATATGGTGCACATGGTACAAGTCATAAATATGTTTCTGAACAGGTTATTAAAGAATTAGGTAATCCAAAACATTCACGTATCATCGTATGTCATTTAGGTAATGGCGCATCACTTTCTGCAGTATTAGATGGTAAGTGTATTGATACATCAATGGGATTCACACCACTAGCAGGTGTAATGATGGGTTCTAGATGTGGTACAATCGATCCATCTATCATGCCTTACTTATGTAAGAAATTAAATAAAACACCTGATGAAGTATTAGATATCTATAATAAGAAATCAGGAATGCTTGGTATTTCAGGTATTTCTTCAGATTCACGTGATATTGAAAATGCTTTATTCAATGAAGGTGATGAACGTGCATTATTAACTGGTTTATTATATTCACGTATTGTTTCTAAATATATTGGTCAGTATTTCGTAGAATTAGGTGGCTTAGATGCAATTGCCTTCACTGCAGGTGTAGGTGAAAACGCTGCTTACTTAAGACGTTTGATTATCGATGATTGTTCTCGTGCACTAGGCGTATTCTTAAATGAAGAATCAAATGAGATTCGTTCAGACGAAAATAGATTAATCTCTCATCCGTTCTCTAAGATTGATGTCTTTGTAATCCCTACAAACGAAGAAGTAGAAATCGCTAGAGATACTATGAAACTATTGCATTTAGGATAAAATGACAGACAGAAGTCATATATTGATTTCTGTCTTTTTTATTTCTATGAAAATATGTTAAAATGGGGGAAAAGGTGGGTTAAATTATGGATAAAATAATTAATTTATTAAAACAATATAAACAAGTATTCTTATATCGTCATATTAATCCTGATTATGACGCTTTTGGTTCTACTGTAGGTATGTATTGTTTCTTGAAAGAAAACTTTCCAAAAATCAATGTTGTGTTAAAAGGGAACTTTGAGAATGTTTTATGGGAAAAATTCAATGCCCCTATAGATGAAGAAAAAGAACTTCCTACTCTAGGTATTGTGATTGATACAGCTAATCGTGAACGTATTGATGGTGATATTTCAGTATGTGAGAAGATCATTAAGATTGATCATCATATCGTCGTAGATTCTTATGGAGATATCAATGTTGAAGATGCCACTGCATCAAGTGCTTCTCAGATTGTTTCTCTATTATTAGAAGAAGTAAAGGATGCTTATTCTTTAAATGAACAAGGTGCACGTGCTTTATATATGGGTATTATTGGTGATACAAATAGATTTATGTATCGCTCTACAGATGCCCGTACATTCAGGGCAGCATCTTACTTGTTGGAATCAGGTATTAATATTGAAGAAATCTATCAAACAATGTATTTAAGAGAAGAAAAAGATTTAAAAGTCACACAGTTTATCTTGAACAATTATAAAGTCGATGGTAAAGTGGCTTACTATATATTGAAGGATGAAGACCTTAAAGAATTAGGTATTAGTCGTGAAGAAGGTTCTAGCTACGTCAATACACTTGCGAATGTCAAGGAATTTGAAGTCTGGTGTGCTATTACAGAAAATACGAAAGATAATGTCTATCGTGTCTCTATTCGTTCTAGAAATGCGATTATTAATGAAGTGGCTGCTAAGTTTGGTGGGGGAGGACATGCCCTTGCTTCAGGTGCAACACTTTCGAGTCTAGATCAGCTTGAGGACTTACTTTCATCTCTTCATGATGCAATAAGTATGATATAATGAGAAAAAATGAGGTGAAATAAGATGAAATCTAAGATCATGGTTGTAGATGATGAAATGCATATTAGAGAATTAGTGCGTTTCTATCTTGATAAAGAAGGTTTTGATACAATTGAAGCAGCTAATGCTGAAGAAGCATTGGATATAGTAGAAAACCAATATATTGATTTGGCTGTTGTTGATATCATGATGCCAGGAATGGATGGCTTTGAACTTGTTGAACAGATGAGACAGTATCGTGAATTTCCAGTCATTATGTTGACAGCTAAATCACAATCAAAAGATAAATTAAGAGGGTTCTCTTTAGGTATTGATGACTATGTTACAAAACCTTTTGACCCAGATGAATTAATGGCGCGTGTTAAAACAATCTTAAAACGATATAGTATTAATTCTTCAAATGTAGTGAAGATTGGTGACGTCATCTTTGATGGTGATAAATATGAAGTACGTTATCAGGATCAGATTATCCATCTTCCTTTAAAACAGTTTGAATTGGCATTTGAACTCGCAAAGAATCCTAATCAGATTTTCACAAGAGAACAGCTAATTGAAAAAATCTGGGGAATGGATTATGACGGTTTTGATCGTACAGTAGATGTTCACATTAAGCGTATTCGTGAGAATCTTGGGCATCTCCCAGGATTCAAAGTTGTGACAGTACGTGGCTTAGGTTATAAAATAGAGGTTGAGTAATGAAGTCTATTTATAGTAAACTTATAATTGGCTTTTTATTAACATCTTTATTAAGCTTTTCAATCTGTTGTTTCTTTACAATCAGATCTTATAATCATGACTCTGATCAACTGGCATTAGAAGAGTTAGAACATTCTTCTGATCATATTGCAGATTTGATCAAGTTAATTGATGATAAGGATCAGGATAAGATTTTAGCGGATTATTCAGAAACATCAGAAATGTCTTTTACTGTCACATGTGAAGGACAGACAAAAAGCTTTGGACATGTTAATAAGAAACTTATACTTAAAGATGATGAATTAAAAACACTTGCGACTTCAAAAGATAAGTCATTACGTAGTGAAGGAATCATTTCGCAATATGCGAAAGCATTTAAAATTGATAATCAGACATATGTGATTACAGTTCAGAAGGATTTTTCTGCTACAAAAGATATCTTTATGAAGTCTTATACAAGTGCAGCTATCATCTTTATGATGACAGGAAGTATTGTCTTCCTGATTGTTGCAGATATTATTGTGAAACCAATCTCACGTCTCACAAAGGTCACTGATGAGCTTGCGAAAGGGAATTATAAGGTGCGTGTCAATTATGAAGGAAAGGATGAAATATCCTCATTGTATGCTTCCTTCAATCAAATGGCAGTAAGACTCGCTAAGCAGGAAACAATCCGCCAACAATTTATATCGGATGTATCTCATGAGTTCCAGACACCTTTAACGGCTATTAGTGGATTTGCGACGATATTAAAGAATGAGAATCTGACAGATGAACAAAGACAGAAATATGCTGATATTATATTGTTCAATTCAAATCGTTTGTCTCATCTATCTAAGAATATGCTTCAATTAACATTATTAGATGGTGAAGATACATCATTAGATAAGAGTGAATTCCCACTTATTGAACAGCTTAATCGTGTTATTGAGATGGAAGACAATGCGGCTTTAAGCAAGGATATTGAAATAGAATTCATTCATCCTAAAAAGGAATTCATTATTGAAGCGGATGAAAGCCGTATGGAGCAGGTCTGGATCAATTTATTAAGTAATGCAATCAAGTATACGAATGAGCATGGTGTAGTAACAGTAGAAGTAAGAAGAACAGCCACTGAACTACAGGTTCGATTTGAAGATACAGGTGTGGGAATGAGCCAGGATGCTATTTCTCATATCTTTGAAAGATTCTATAGACAGGATAAATCACGTACAATTGAAGGAAATGGACTTGGTTTATCGATAGTAAAAAGGATTATTGATTTACATCACTATAAAATAGATGTAGAATCACAAGAAGATGTTGGTTCTGTATTTACTGTTTATATCCCATATGAGATGTTTACAGGACTCACAAAAAAGAAAAAGGATTAGTGAAGATGGAAGAGTTAAAGAGAAAGATTTTAGAAGATGGATATGTTATTAATGAAAATGTATTAAGAGTAGATAGCTTTTTAAATCATCAGATTGATGTAGAGTTATTTAATAAGATTGCAGATGCATTCTATGAAAGATATAACAATAAACCAATCAACAAGATTGTTACTATTGAAGCAAGCGGTATTGGTTTAGCTGTTGTCGTTGCACAGAAATTCAATAATTGTCATGTAGTATTTACTAAGAAGGGTTCTTCTTCAATCACTGACAATGATTTCTATACTACAGAAATTCATTCTTATACTAAAAATAAAGACTATATTGGACAGATTTCTAAGAAATACTTAAGTCCAGAAGACCATGTATTAATCGTGGATGATTTCTTAGCCAATGGGGAAGCTGTTATGGGCATGATTGACTTATGTAATCAGGCAGGTGCAACAGTAGAAGGTATTGGTATTGTCGTTGAAAAAGGATTCCAGCAGGGAAGACATAGAATTGAAGAAGCTGGATATAAAGTACAGTCTCTTGCAATCGTAAAGGGCTTTGAAGACGGCAAAGTTATTTTAGATTAGAGAGGAATAACATGTATTTAAAACGAATTGAACTTCATGGCTTTAAATCCTTCGCGGATAAAAGTGTAGTTGAATTCATGCCAGGTATTACTGGAATAGTAGGGCCTAATGGATGTGGTAAATCAAATATTACTGATGCCATTCGCTGGGTACTAGGAGAAAAGTCTGCAAAGGCAATGCGTGGAGAAACAATGACGGATGTCATTTTCTCTGGAAGTGAAGATCGTAAAGCACAGGGTGAAGCAGAAGTGACACTTGTCTTTAATAACGAAGATCATTTTCTTGATTTTAATTCTAATGAAATAGAAATCACACGTCGTCTTTATCGTACAGGTGATTCAGAATTCTTATTAAATAGAGAACAGTGCCGTTTAAAGGATATTACTGATTTAATTATGGATACAGGTTTAGGAAGAGATTCTTTATCTATTATTTCTCAGAATAATATCAATGAGTTTGTGAAAAGCAAACCAGAAGATCGACGTGCGATGTTTGAAGAGGCAGCAGGTGTTGCAAAATATAAGAAGCGTAAGATTGAAACAGTCAGAAAGCTTGAACGTACAGCAGACAATCTAGACCGTGTTCAGGATATCTGTAGTGAATTAGAACGACAGATAGGACCATTGAAAAGACAAAAAGAAAAGGCTGAAACATATTTAGAGTTCAAGGAAGAACTACAGGAAGTAGAAGTTTCAGTGCTAGTAAAGGAAATCAGTACTCTTTCTGAAGAATTAAAGACTTTAAATAAAGAGTTAGAAGACCTAGAAAATGAACGTATTACCAATGATGGTGCTGTTATTCTTGATGAAAAGCAGAGTGAAGAACTTGAAAAGAAGATGTATGCTCTTGACCAGGAAGTCAATGAACTTCAGGAAAAGCTATTAGAGGCAATGAATGAAGTCAGCAGCCTTGAAACACAGAAGGTTGAAATTGATGCCAATCGTAAGCATATATTAGAAACAACAAGCCAAGAAGATATAGAACAAAAGAAAGCAAGTATGAAGTCTATTCTTCAAGATGCGATTATAGATTATAACGATAGAGTGAAGCGTTATAATGATGTCAAGAAAGAAAAGAATGATTTGGCACAGAAAGATTCTTTAAATAAGAAACAACAGGCTAATCTTCGCTCTCTTATTGAAAAGAAGAATATTGACATTCATAATTCTCGTACTGAGAAGACAAGATTGACTGATATTATTGAGAATAAGAGTGGCTACAGCTATGGTGTACGTACTATTTTAGGTGCGAAAAATTCTTTATCTGGTATTTGTGGTACTTTAGGTGATCTGATTGAAACAGAAGAAACCTATGAAACAGCACTTGCAACAGCGCTAGGTGGGGCGGTGCAATTTATTGTCACTCGTACAAATGATCAGGCAAAAGAAGCTATTTATTTCTTGAGAAAGAATAAGGCAGGACGTGCGACATTCCTACCTATTGATACAATGAAACCTAGATTATTAAGAGATGAAGCAAAGATGCTTGCTGAACAGTCTCTTGGATACTTAGGTGTAATGAGTGATTTTGTGACTTATGATAAGTCTATTAGTGATGTTGTATTAAACCAGTTAGGTAATACAATTGTAGCTGATCATTTAGATCATGCGACAGAAATCGCAAAATCTATTTATCATCGTTATCGTGTTGTCACCCTTGAAGGAGATATCATCAATGTAGGTGGTTCTTTAACTGGTGGGGCAAATAAGCATACAAATAATTCGATGATGTCTAAAAGAGAATTAGAACGTGTGTCTCGTACATTAGATCAACAAGAAAAAGATCTTAATAAGATGAAGTCCGATCTTCATACATTAGAAAATGAGGGAAGAGAAATCGGACAGCTCTTTATGCAGAAACAGATGTCTCTCGCAAAACTTGAACTTGTTGTCACAAACAAGAAGAATGAATATGAAGTTGCAAAGGCTGATTATGAAAACTTGACACACCAGAGTGTCGAACTTGATGAAGTCATCAAAGGCACTCAAAACAATGAATTACTTGATCGTTTAAATGATGCAAAAAGACGTCGTGATGAATTAAAAGAAACAATTCAGGCAAAACGTACAATCCGTATGGGTTATGTGAATGAAAACGAAGAAGTGTCTCGTCGTTTACGTGAACATCGTGCTGCTTTAAAAGATGTAGAAAGTCAGAGTACGGATAAGAAGGTCGCAAAGTCTCGTTTAGAAACAGAGATTCAGAACTACTTATTAAGACTTAATGATGCATATGCAATGACTTTTGAACATGCGCAGGAAAAAGCCGATATGTCCATTGATATTGATAAGGCTAAGGATAAAGTACGTGATTTAAGACAGCGTATTGCGTCACTAGGACATGTCAATGTAGAATCAATTGAACAATACAATGATGTAAGTACACGTTATGAAACACTAAGTACACAGCGTTCACAATTATTAGAAGCACAGGATAGCTTATTAAAAGCTATTAAAGATATGGATGCTATTATGGTTGAGAAGTTCAGCACTTCATTTGAAGCCATTAATAAGGCATTCAACGATGTATTCCGTTATTTATTTGGCGGAGGACATGCTTCACTTAAATATACTGATCCAGATAACATTCTAGAAACAGGTATTGATATCGAAGCACAGCCACCTGGAAAGGCTGCTAAGCTGCATTCTTTCTCAGGAGGAGAAAATGCATTAATCGCATTAAGCTGTTTATTTGCGATGATCAGCGTAAAGCCATCTCCTTTATGTATTCTCGATGAAGTAGAAGCAGCACTTGATATTGCGAATGTAGAGCGTTTTGCGAAGTATTTACGTAGTTTCTCAGATCAGACACAATTTATTGTCGTTACACATCGTGAAGGAACTATGGCTGAATGTGACCTATTATATGGGGCTACAATGCAGGAAAAAGGTGTCACTAAGCTTGTTAGTGTTAAGCTTAAGGATGCCACTGAATATGCAAGCAGTTAGGAGGATGCATTATGGGATTTTTTCAGAAGATTAAAGAAACATTTGTAGGTAAATCTACAAAACAGAATGAGAAGTATGTTGCTGGTCTTGATAAATCATCTGCTTCTTTCTCATCTAAAATTAATGCGTTAGCCGCAAGATATCGTGAAATCAACGATGAATATTTTGATGAGTTAGAAAATATCCTGATCATGAGCGATGTTGGTGTCAATATGGTTATGAAGATTGTAGATGAAATCAAGAAGGAAGTACGTCTTGAAAATATCAAGGATCCTCATGCGATTAATGATATTATCGTAGATAAGATGTTTGTCATCTATGCCAATGATTCATATATGACAACTAAGATCAACTATGCAGAAAATGATTTAACAGTTATCTTGATGGTTGGTGTTAATGGTGCAGGTAAAACAACTACTATCGCTAAGCTTGCCAATAAGATTATGCATGAAGAAGGCAAGAAGGTTATGGTGGCTGCTGGTGATACATTTAGAGCTGGTGCCATTGAACAGCTTGCTGAATGGGCAAACCGTTTAAATATTCCTTGTGTTAAGGGTAAAGAAGGAGGAGATCCATCTTCTGTTATCTTTGATGCATTAGAACAGGCAAAAGCAGGCGGTTATGATGTACTCATCTGTGATACAGCAGGACGTTTACAGAACAAAGTAAACTTAATGAAGGAACTTGAAAAGATGAATCGTATCATCAAGAGAGTTGTACCAGAAGGACCTCAGGAAACATTACTTGTTGTAGATGCAACAACAGGTCAGAATGGTATTTCACAGGCTGTAGAATTCTCTAAGATTACAGATATTACTGGTATTGTCCTTACTAAGATGGATGGTACTGCTAAGGGTGGTATTATTCTTTCTATTAAGGATATGCTCAATATCCCTGTTAAGTTTATTGGTCTAGGTGAAAAGATTGACGACTTACAGGAATTTGATCTTGAACAGTATATTTATGGTTTGTGTAATGATCTAATGGAGTAAGATGATGGATGAAGAGTTAAAAAAGAAAGAACAAGTCATCCTCTTGATGGATTGTTATAGAGAATTGTTGACAGACAAACAGAAACAGTATCTTTCTCTCTACTATGAGGAAGATCTGTCTTTATCAGAAATAGCTGAAGACTTAAGTGTTTCTAAAAATGCTGTTTTTGATAATATTAAGCGTTCGGTGATGAGTTTAGAGAAGTATGAATCTAAATTACATATTCTTGAAAATCATCGCAAGAGACTTAATTTAATTAATAAGATTGAAGAAGAAAAGAATAAGAAGCATGAAGAGATTGATGAATATCTTGAAATGCTGAAGAATATCTAGGGAGGTAATTATGGCTTTTGAATCTTTATCAGATAGACTCCAAGAGACATTAAAAAAGGTAACAGGACAAGCGACTCTTACTGAAGCAAACATGGAGGAGATGCTTCGTGAAATCCGTTTGGCTTTACTTGAAGCCGATGTTAACTACCAGGTAGTTAAAGAGTTTATTGCAAATACAAAAGAAAAAGCAATCGGTCAGAACGTTATTGGTTCATTAAAACCAGGACAGGTTCTTGTCAAGATTGTTCATGATGAATTAGTATCATTACTTGGTACAGAAATGGTGACTGTAGACTACTCTAAAGATCCTACAATCATCATGATGGTTGGTTTACAGGGTTCAGGTAAAACTACAACTGCTGGTAAGATTGCTAAATTAATCACTGAAAAACAAGGTAAGAAGCCTTTATTAGTTGCTGGCGATATTTATCGTCCTGCAGCCATTGATCAGTTAAAGACATTAGGTGCACAGCTTAATATTCCAGTATTCTCTAAAGGCACTGATACACCGGTAGAAACAATCGTAACTGAAGCTTTAGCTAAAGCACGTGATGATCACAACGATGTAGTAATCATCGATACTGCTGGTCGTTTACAGATTGATGAAAAGTTGATGCAGGAGCTTGCAAACGTTAAAGAAATTGCCCATCCTGATGAAATCCTTTTAGTTGTTGACTCATTAGCTGGTCAGGAAATCGTGAATGTTGCTTCAACATTCAATGAAAGACTAGGAATCACTGGTGCTGTTTTAACTAAGTTAGATGGTGACGCACGTGGTGGGGGTGCCCTCTCTATTAGACATGTCACTCATGTCCCTATTAAATATATCGGTACAGGTGAAAAATTAGATGAAATCGATTATTTCTATCCTGACCGTATGGCAGATCGTATCCTTGGTATGGGGGATGTTGTTTCCCTTGTAGAAAAGGTACAGGATGTTTATGATGAAAAAGAAAGTATGAAAGCTTTCAATAAGATGAAAGCCGGTACTTTTGGTTTAGATGATATGCTTGATCAGATGAAGAAACTTCAGAAGATGGGTCCTTTATCTGGCTTATTAAAGATGATCCCAGGAATGCCTAAGATTCCTAATTTAAATGATGATGATGCAGCTGCTAAGATGAAGATGACTGAATCAATCATCTATTCTATGACTAAAGCAGAACGTGCAAATCCTGATATGATTAATTCATCACGTAAAGAAAGAATTGCCAAGGGTTGTGGTCAGCCTGTGACTGAAGTGAATAAGCTATTAAAACAGTTTGAACAGTCACGTAAGGTCATGAAACAGTTAGGTAACATTGATCCTACAACTGGTATGCCAACACAAAGACCAATGAAGAATCAGCAGCAGTTCAATCCTTATCGTAAAAAGACAAGACATAAGAAAAAGAAGAAATAAAACCTCCCCGGAGGTTTTTTCTTTAGAATTATTTAAGAATTTCATCACGAATCTTTTTATTTTTAGTCACTATACTTATAAGCGAAGGAGGGATACATATGTTTGAAACATTTATGTTCACATTATTATTTCCTGTTATTATGATCAGTATTATCGCTTATTTAAGTACATTGACTCGCTGATTATGAAGAAGGGGAGTTAAGTTAATGAAACACACACTATTACTTGTAGAAGACGAGTTAGGTATTAGAGAAACAGTTAAGATCTTTTTGAAGAGTCAGAATTATGAAGTCATTGAAGCGGAGAATGGAAAAGAAGGGCTTGAAGCACTTAAACATAACGATATCCATTTAGCTATTGTAGATATTATGATGCCTGTTATGGATGGGCTGACTATGACAATGAAGCTTCGTGAAGTATCAGATATCCCTGTGATCTTCTTGACAGCTAAAACAGAAGATATTGATAAGATTACAGGACTTAATCTAGGGGCAGATGATTATATCACTAAACCTTTTGAACCTATGGAACTCATTGCAAGAGTGAATTCTAATTTAAGACGCTATGAACAGATCTTAAATTTAAAGGGAAATACTCAGAAGCCAAACAATCAACTTGTCGTAGGAGGCTTAGTATTAGATCAGGCCACTAAAGAAGTCTTTGTGAATGGTCGTTCTGTTAGACTCACTAAAAAAGAATTCCAGATTCTTGAATTATTGATGAGTTATCCTGGCAAAGTATATTCTGCAGAAGAAATCTATGAATCTATCTGGGAAGAAACAGCTATCAATACAGAGACAATCATGGTTCATGTAAGAAGACTAAGAGAAAAGATTGAAGCCAATCCTAAACATCCTGAATACTTAAAGGCTGTCTGGGGTGTAGGCTATAAGATAGAAAAGATGGAGTGATGAGAATGAAGAAAAGACGTATATTTATTATTGGTTTAATTGTCTTACTACTTGCCTGTCCTAGCTGTATGATTTATATTACGGTCAAACAGCAGGATGGTTATAAGAAAAGAGCTGCAAACAATATGAATGAGTATATGCTGCAGTTTCTTACAATGGCTGTTGAAGCAAAAACAGATCCTGATTACAAACCTTTAAGCTTTAATGGTCTAGATGAAAAGTCGCAGGAAGGAGCTACTGCGACAATGAATGAAATATTCAAAACTATTTTAGATATGGAACAGAATGATGATGGATTCCACTATGAAGCATATAATGAAAAGACAAGACAGTATTATAAGAACCAGAAATCTTATTATCCTATAGCCTATAGAGGATTTTTTAAATCTAGTTCACATTCAAAATATTTTTATACGGATGCTGTCTCTCTTTTTGATGAAAGTGATATAGTACGACAATTAGATGAACGATATAAGCTTGATGAAGGAAAAGACGGTAAAAGGTCGTTACTTAAAGTCAATAATACGTATGTAGATTTAAATCAGGTGAGTATTAATCTGCCTCAGAATACAGAAATGACTTATTACTGCACGACGTATGTCTCACCTATGACATATATTGATATTAATTTCGTAAGTGAATATGATGTCGCAGTTCTTTCGGGTGTAGCTTTAATTTTAGGTTTAGTCATCTTTATATATATTTTAATGAACTCGTTAGAAGTAGAAGAAACTATTAATCCATATCGCACAATTAAACAATGGAAACTATTGACTGTTATCATCATTATTGGATTAACAAGTTCTATTTTTATAGGGGCATCAGGGATGACAGGTTATTTTGTAATGATGGGAGAACTTCAAAGTGTACTTGCAAGATGTGGTGTAACCTATGCGACACCTATCAGTTATGGTCTCTATTTCTTCTGTATGCTTATTTTCTATTTCTTATTCTCAATGTTATGCTTTACTGTTAAGTATATGTTTATGAATGGAATGGATTATTTTAGAAACAATACATGCATCTATGCACTGTATGCAAAATTAAAAGGACTTGGTAATAAGATTACAGAATTTGACTTAAGAGATAATGTCAACCAGGATATCTTAAAGTTTACTATCTGTAATGCATTACTCGTTATTATTCTTTATGTCATTTCACCTAGTAAAACAATCTTTGCGATTCTCTATGTCATTATCTCTTTCTTGTATATAAGAAAGCAGTCAATGAAGGTAAGAAATGATTATAAGAACATGCTAGACTTTACAGAACAGCTTTCTCATGGCCATTTTGATACAGAAATAGAAGATGATCTAGGCATCTTCAACAGTATGCGTGATCGTTTAAATAACTTAAAAGTAGGTTTTGAAGCAGCTGTGAAGGAAGAAACAAAATCACAGAATATGAAGACAGAACTTATTACCAATGTCTCTCATGATTTGAAAACGCCCCTTACATGTATTAAGAACTATGTTATTTTACTTAAGAATACACAAGCTGATGAAGCAACAAGAACTGAATATTTAAACCAATTAGAAAAATATACAAATAGACTCTCTAATCTTATTCAAGATCTCTTTGATGTCTCTAAAGCCTCTAGCGGTAATATAGACCTTCATCCTATAGATTTGAGACTACAGGCATTAGTTGATCAATCCTTAGCAGAATGTATTGAAGTATTAGAATCTAAAGATATCCAGGTCATTAAGAATGTCGAAGATGTCGTTGTACACTTAGATGGAGATAAGACATATCGTGTCTTTGAAAATCTATTAACTAATATTGGTAAGTATGCCATGCCACATAGTCGTGCTTATATTGATATTCATGAGGAAGAAGACTATGTTTCAGTCATATTCAAGAATATGAGTGAAGTAGAAATGAACTTCTCTAGTGAAGAAATCCAGGAACGTTTTGTACGTGGGGATAAATCCCGTCATGAAACAGGTAGCGGACTAGGACTCGCGATTGCGAAAAGCTTTGTTGTTGCTCAGGGTGGTACATTTGATATAGAAATAGATGGGGATCTCTTTAAAGTCATCATGACATTCAAAAAAAGCCCGAATTGCAAGCAGAAACTGGAAATAAGAAGATAAATTAGTTTTTGTAGAAAATAGT
>NZ_QTUM01000006.1:54375-59287 GCF_003435615.1 Catenibacterium sp. AM22-6LB | reverse complement strand
GACCTGGCAGCTTGCTATTGTCGCGTCTTCACACTATCGTCGCCGTTATGATGCTTAACTTCCGTGTTCGGGATGGGAACGGGTGTGTCCATCATGCTATCGCCGCCAGATCCTCGAGGGATCCCTCAAAACCAGATACGTCATCTCTACTAATGATTACTCTTTCCAATCTTGGCCAAGTCCTCGGCCTATTAGTACCGCCCCGCTAAGCACATCGCTGCGCTTGCACTCGCGGCCTATCAACCTCGTCGTCTTCGAGGGGCCTTACTTGTCGCCAATGGGAGGTCTCATCTTGGAGGGGGCTTCACGCTTAGATGCCTTCAGCGCTTATCCCGTCCGGACTTGGCTGCCCAGCTGTGCCACTGGCGTGACAACTGGTGCACCATCGGTCCGTCCACCCCGGTCCTCTCGTACTAGGGGCAGCTCTCCTCAAACCTCCTGCGCCCACGACAGATAGGGACCGAACTGTCTCACGACGTTCTGAACCCAGCTCGCGTACCGCTTTAATGGGCGAACAGCCCAACCCTTGGAACCGACTTCAGCTCCAGGATGCGATGAGCCGACATCGAGGTGCCAAACCTCCCCGTCGATGTGAACTCTTGGGGGAGATCAGCCTGTTATCCCCAGGGTAGCTTTTATCCGTTGAGCGACGGCCCTTCCATTCGGATCCGCCGGATCACTAAGCCCGACTTTCGTCCCTGCTCGACCTGTATGTCTCGCAGTCAGACACCCTTATGCCTTTGCACTCTATGCATGGTTTCCATCCATGCTGAGGGTATCTTTGGGCGCCTCCGTTACTCTTTGGGAGGCGACCGCCCCAGTCAAACTGCCCGACTGACACTGTCCCGTGGCCCGTTGCCTCCGGTTAGGACCTAGATGCATGAAGGGTGGTATCCCAACAGCGGCTCCCCGTACGCTGGCGCGCACGGCTCACAGCCTCCCACCTATCCTGTACATCATGCATCCAAGCCCAATGTCAACCTGCAGTGAAGCTCCATGGGGTCTTTCCGTCTAGTCGCGGGCAACCTGCATCTTCACAGGTACTAAGACTTCACCGAGTCTACAGCTGAGACAGCGCCCAAATCGTTACGCCTTTCGTGCGGGTCGGAACTTGCCCGACAAGGAATTTCGCTACCTTAGGACCGTTATAGTTACGGCCGCCGTTTACTGGGGCTTCGGCTCGCTGCTTCGCTTGCGCTGACAGCTCCCCTTGACCTTCCAGCACCGGGCAGGCGTCACCCCCTATACTTCGGCTTGCGCCTTCGCAGAGAGCTGTGTTTTTGGTAAACAGTCGCTTGGGCCGTTTTACTGCGGCTCCATTTCTGGAGCACCCCTTCTCCCTAGGTTACGGGGTCATTTTGCAGAGTTCCTTAGCTATAGTTCTCTCGCTCACCTCAGGATTCTCTCCTTGCCCATGTGTGTCCATTTTCGGTACGGGCCGATGTGTGCTGTGCTAGAAGCTTTTCCTGGAAGCCTGCTCTCAGCTTTTCCGTACTTGCCGAAGCTTTCCGTATGCATCGCGCCTTCCCCTTATGCGCACCGGATTTCCCTGGTGCGCAGGTATCTCGCTTGCCCCAGCTATTCCAGCAGCTGGTTGCCTGAGCCTTCTCCGTCACTCCATCGCCACACATCGGGTACGGGAATATCCACCCGTCGTCCATCGGCTACGCCTTTCGGCCTCGCCTTAGGTCCCGACTATCCCAGAGAGGACGAGCCTTCCTCTGGAAACCTTGGGCCATCGGTGCGTGGGATTCTCACCCACGTGCCGCTACTCACGCCGGCATTCTCTCTTCCATGCGCTCCACATGCCCTTCCGGTCATGCTTCTCCGCTGCATGCAATGCTCCCCTACCACATTCCTGTCCATAGCTTCGGTGTCATGCTTAGCCCCGGTAAATTATCGGCGCAGAGTCATTCGACTAGTGAGCTGTTACGCACTCTTTGAAGGATGGCTGCTTCTGAGCCAACCTCCTAGTTGTCTGCACGTCTCCACTTCCTTTTCCACTTAGCATGCACTTTGGGACCTTAGCTGATGGTCTGGGCTGTTTCCCTTTTGACGACGGACCTTATCACTCGCCGTCTGACTGCCGCAGATGACACCGTGACATTCGGAGTTTGATTATGCTCAGTACCGCGGGATGCGGCCATCGCATATTCAGTGCTCTACCTTCACGGCTCTCTCGCTGCGACGCTAGCCCTAAAGCTATTTCGGGGAGAACCAGCTATCTCCGGGTTCGATTGGAATTTCACCCCTAGCCACAAGTCATCCGCCAACGTTTCAACGGGGGTCGGTTCGGTCCTCCATCGGGTCTTACCCCGACTTCAACCTGCTCATGGCTAGATCACCCGGTTTCGGGTCCACGACCTCAGACTATTACGCCCTGTTAAGACTCGCTTTCGCTGCGGCTCCGCATCTCCTGCTTAACCTCGCCTGCTGATCGTGACTCGCCGGCTCATTCTACAAAAGGCACGCCATCACCCTTTGACGGGCTCTGACTTCTTGTGGGCATGCGGTTTCAGGTTCTCTTTCACTCCCCTCCCGGGGTTCTTTTCACCTTTCCCTCACGGTACTGGTTCGCTATCGGTCACAGAGTAGTGTTTAGCCTTTCGGGATGGTCCCCGATGATTCCGGCAGGATTCCACGTGCCCCGCCGTACTCAGGTGCCGCCTCGACGCATGTCAAGCCTTCGGATACGGGTCTCTCACCCTCTTCGGATCCCCTTCCCATGGGATTCTCCTGACTCTTCATGTCATCTTTATCGGCGGTCCTACAACCCCGGACTATGTCCGGTTTGGGCTCCTCCGCTTTCGCTCGCCGCTACTTACGGAATCGACTTCTCTTTCTCTTCCTGCAGGTACTTAGATGTTTCAGTTCCCTGCGTATTGCCCCGTCATGACGGTCGTCATGCGGTCTCCGCTTCTTGAGCGGAGGGGTTTCCCCATTCGGATATCGGCGGGTCATCGCGTGCTTACCGCTCGCCGCCGCATTTCGCTGTTCGCTGCGTCCTTCATCGCCTCTCTGTGCCCAGGCATTCTCCGTACGCCCTTTCTTCCTTGACCTTGTGATTGGTTCTCTTTAGTTCGCTTGAGTATTTCTGTTCTTAGTATTTTTTGCCTTCAGACCAGATGTACTAGACCTTTCTTATCTTTGTTTGATTTCTCGATCTCACTTACATCTTATCTTTTGTGTGCAGAAAGTTTTTAAAACTTTCCATTTGATGATCATATCTGATTTTCAAGGATCTCTCTAGAGTGCCAGAGCACTCAAAACTGAACATTACACGTCTGTCTCCCTAGAAAGGAGGTGATCCATCCCCACGTTCCCGTAGGGATACCTTGTTACGACTTCACCCCAATCATCAGCCCCACCTTAGACAGCTCCCTCCCTTGCGGGTTGGGCCGCCGGCTTCGGGTGTTGCCAACTCTCATGGTGTGACGGGCGGTGTGTACAAGGCCCGAGAACGTATTCACCGCGGCATGCTGATCCGCGATTACTAGCGATTCCGGCTTCGTGCAGTCGAGTTGCAGACTGCAGTCCGAACTGGGAACGGGTTTCTGGGGTCCGCTCCGGCTCGCGCCTTCGCTTCCCTCTGTCCCGTCCATTGTAGCACGTGTGTGGCCCAGGTCATAAGGGGCATGATGATTTGACGTCATCCCCGCCTTCCTCCTCCTTGCAGAGGCAGTCTCGCCAGAGTCCCCAACTTAATGATGGTAACTGGCGACAGGGGTTGCGCTCGTTGCGGGACTTAACCCAACATCTCACGACACGAGCTGACGACAACCATGCACCACCTGTCTTCTCTATAGCTATGAGGATGTCTCCATCCCTTTTAGATCGATGTCAAGACCTGGTAAGGTTCTTCGCGTTGCTTCGAATTAAACCACATGCTCCACCGCTTGTGCGGGCCCCCGTCAATTCCTTTGAGTTTCATTCTTGCGAACGTACTACTCAGGCGGGTCACTTATTGCGTTGACTGCAGCACCGGGGTTTGACCCCCGACACTTAGTGACCATCGTTTACGGCGTGGACTACTAGGGTATCTAATCCTATTTGCTCCCCACGCTTTCGGGAATGAGCGTCAGTTGCGGCCCAGACCGTCGCCTTCGCCACTGGTGTTCCTCCATATATCTACGCATTTCACCGCTACACATGGAATTCCACGATCCTCTTCCGCACTCTAGCCGCCTGGTTTCCATGGCTTACCGAAGTTTAGCTTCGGTCTTTCACCACAGACCCTTGCGGCCGCCTGCTCCCTCTTTACGCCCAATGATTCCGGATAACGCTCGCCACCTACGTATTACCGCGGCTGCTGGCACGTAGTTAGCCGTGGCTTTCTGGTAAAGTACCGTCACTCGCATACCATTTCCTGTATGCGCCGTTCTTCCTTTACAACAGAGCTTTACGACCCGAAGGCCTTCTTCGCTCACGCGGCGTTGCTCGGTCAGGGTTTCCCCCATTGCCGAAAATTCCCTACTGCTGCCTCCCGTAGGAGTCTGGGCCGTGTCTCAGTCCCAATGTGGCCGTCCGCCCTCTCAGGCCGGCTACGCATCGTTGCCTTGGTGGGCCGTTGCCCCGCCAACCAGCTAATGCGCCATAGGTCCATCCCTGCGCTATCCCCGAAAGGATATTTGGCATGAGCTCCATGCGGTGCTCATGGCTATGCGGTATTAGCAGGAGTTTCCTCCTGTTATCCCCCGCACAGGGGCAGGTTACCTATGTATTACTCACCCGTTCGCCACTCATCTCTAAAAGAGATTCGTTCGACTTGCATGTATTAGGCACGCCGCCAGCGTTCATCCTGAGCCAGGATCAAACTCTCCACTGAATATGTGAAGAGCTGATGTTCAGCTCATCAATTAAATGTTTTCAAATAAATCTGACGTGTATCTGTTCAGTTTTCAATGTTCTGTCT
>NZ_QTUM01000006.1:0-54365 GCF_003435615.1 Catenibacterium sp. AM22-6LB | reverse complement strand
ATCTGACGTGTATCTGTTCAGTTTTCAATGTTCTGTCTGCGCTCCTCACCGGAGTGCTCACTTATACTACCATCATTCATTTCCTTTGTAAAGACTTTTTTTTGATTTTTATTCATTTTTTGTGAAAAAATAAAAAAAGCAGCCTATAAGCGCTATTTTAGTGCCTATAGGCAATGTTTTATTTGTTCATTGATTTTTCAATTGCGTTAATAAATGCACTGCGCATACCAGCATCTTCTAAAGCTTTTACGCCTCTAATAGTAGAACCACCTGGTGAAGTAACATCATCCTTTAAGATCCCCGGATGAAGATTGGTTTTTAATTGCATCTTTCCTGATCCAAGTACTGTCTGACTTGCAAGCTTATAAGCCATCTTTCTTGGCATTCCCTGCATAACAGCTCCATCAGCTAACGCTTCAATCACCATATAGATATAAGCAGGTGCACACCCTGATAATGCGCCACCTACAGCCATTAAGTGGTTTGGTACTACTTCTATTTCTCCTACTGATGAGAAAGCATCTTTAATAGTACTAAATTCTTCATCAATTAAAGAATGAGTCTGTTCTAATAGACACATGCCTTCTCTTACTGCCATTGGAGTATTTGGCATAACTGTTAAATGTCTTGTAGAAGCATCTAATAGTGTATTGTATTTATCAAAGTCATAGCCTAGTACAATAGAAACAACTGCTTTGCCTTTTAAATCTTCTTTGATATCAGCTACTACTGATTCAATCACCTGTGGTTTAACACATAAAAAGACAAAATCACTTTCTTTTACGACCTCATGTGCATCATTTAAAGCTACAATCCCAAAAGAACTCATTTTATCTAATTGAGCTTTATTTAAATCATAAGCACATATTTCTTTACCTGGAATAAATCCAGATTCTACAAAACCTTGCGCAATTGCACTGGCCATATTACCCATGCCTACAAAACCAAATTTATACATAAGAATTCCCCCTTGTAAAAAAAGCTAACATAATGTTAGCTTAAATTTTTCTATTTCTAATAAAGCCTGGTAATGGATCTTCATCATCATCTTCAACAACTGTAGTTGTCTTATTACCATGTACTGTATATGCCTGTTTTGGAGTTACTACAACTTCTTCTTCAGGCTGATCATCTTCAAAACCAGTTGCAATGATAGTAACGATGATCTGATCGTCTAACTGATCATTAGAAGCTACACCCATGATTGCATTGACATCATTGCCAATTGCTTCAGTAATAGTCGCAAATGCTTCGCTTGCTTCAAATAATGACATGCTTGGTCCACCAGTAATGTTGACGATTGCATCCTTTGCACCGTTGATAGATACATCTAATAATGGAGATGATACAGCACGTTTTGCAGCTTCCTGTGCTTTATTTTCACCTTCAGCCATACCAATACCAATAAGTGCATCGCCACGATCCTTCATAACTGAGCTAACATCCGCAAAATCAAGGTTGATCATTGCTGGAATCGCAATTAAATCAGTAATAGTCTGAACAGACTGACGTAAAATGTTATCTGCTTCTCTGAATGCTTCATTCATTGGACGATTACCAATTACTTCAAGAAGACGATCGTTAGAAACAACGATAATAGAGTCTACGTTCTTACGTAATTCTTCTAAACCTGCAAAAGCCTGTCTTTTTCTTCTAGGCCCTTCAAATGTGAAAGGAGAAGTGACTACACCTACAGTTAATGCACCTAAATCTCTTGCAATCTTTGCAACAACTGGTGCACCACCAGTACCTGTTCCACCACCCATTCCGGCAGCAACAAAGACCATATTTGCATCAGCTAAAGCTTCTCTAATTTCATTTTCAGATTCCTGAGCTGCTTTACGTCCGATTTCTGGATTTCCTCCAGCACCTAATCCCTGTGTAATATCTCTTCCTAAGAAGATCTTATTCACACCTGTAATTCCTTTTAATACCTGTGCATCAGTGTTTGCTACATAGAAATCAACACCTTTTACTCCATCAGTCACCATTCTATTAACGGCGTTGTTTCCTCCGCCACCTACACCAATAACTTTTATTTTTGCAACCTTCACAAAATCTAAATTTTCATCCATTGTCCTGCCCTCACTTTAATCATCACTTAATATCGAATCAAAAAACTTTCTAAACTTGCCTTTATGATGAGTTGTTTCAGTCTTAGCCATTGTTAGACCTCTCACCTTTAAACTCATCGTGCTTGATAAATCAGGAAGAACAAGTGATACAACATCTTCACCTATCAATTCCTTACGATCATCTAGGCAATATAACATACCTAAACACGGTACCAGAGACATATCTCTTGCACCTACTGTTTCAGGTCGATAACATCTTACAGGTGTACCTAATACATCTGTCGCAATTAAATTGAGGCAAGGTAATTCTCCTCCACCGCCGACAACAACAGTTTCATAAGTACGTCCATCATTGATAGCATCTAAACAGTGTTTAATTTGTGCCATCATTTCCCACACAGCTGTCTGTAATACTTCAGACAAATCCCTCTGTGTATAATTCTTTTCTACTCCATCTACGATAGTAGTATGGATGATATCTTCTTCACCAAGACCATTTTCACATGTGCCGTATTTCACTTTATATATTTCAGCCTGTTCCATAGAAATCTGCCATGCATCTGCAATAGCACAAGTTAAGGTATAGCCACCTATTGGTACAGTCTTCAAATATTTCAAATAGCCCTCTTCAAAGAAAGAAATAGTTGAATGATCATATCCGATATTGATCATCACTGCACCTTCTTGAAGATATACAGCATCAAACGCTTCTTTTGCAGAAGCATATGCATCAATCGTAATATCAATAACATCCAATCCTGCTTTTTCTACAGCTGTCAGGTAAGAATACAATACCTTCTTGTTTGTAGTAATCACAAGTGCTTCTACCTTTAAAGAGGCAGAACGCATACCAAGAGGCATATGATCCACTTCTTTTGTATCTAAAAGATACTTAACAGGAATAGTTGATACAATTTCTTCTTTCTTGCTCTTTTCAAAACGTTGTGCAATCTTCAAAACACGCACAATATCACTGACCTCAATTTTATCCTGAGGTGAATTCACTTTTGTAATACCTTTAGTTTGGTATGTTCTTGCATAATTGCTAGGAAGAACAAGTGCAATAGATGTAATTGTTGTATTCAATTCAACATCTGCTTCCTTAATAATTGATCTGATTTCATCAACCAGTACTTCTTCATTTTTGATCAAGCCACCCTCAATGGCATGGCTCGCTAATTTCTTCGTGAAGAGTATATTAATATTAGTGCTCATCAACTCTGCGACAAGTAGCTTTAGTGTCGTAGAACCGATGTCTAAAACAGCATATATTCTTTTCATAGACACTCTCCTTACATATAATCTTATTTTATCATAATTACAAAATAATGAAAACGATTTATAGACTACTTATCACGAGTTACATATATATGACTCGTAAGGTTTACTCGCATTTAGTCATGTATAAATTTCTTCCCTCAAATGAGAATACGCATACATCACTTTTACTTTGCATATAAGCAGAGTAATCAAAACGAGATGGAGACAATGTATCCTTCATACCCTGGATATCTAAAATCAATTTCTTTCCATCATCAAGTATTAAAGCCACACGATCATCATATCCTTTTGCTGGAGAATAAACGATATCACTTACAGCGTTTCTTATCGTAACAGGAATAGCAACATACTGGCTTGCAAGTTCTTCTACTGCCTTGATATCAGTAAATCCTGAAATCTTAGGAATCTGTTTAAGTCCTGTATAATTCATACCTTCAACAACCTGAATAAGTTTACCTTCTTCAGTAACGACATAGGTTTTATTGTCTAGTTCCATATATGCCACCAAAGCTGCTTCTTGAATTTCAATAGAAACACCACCAAGGATGTTATGAGTAACATAAGCCTTTGTGACAAGACCTGTCTTCTTCAGATTATCTTTAATCGTGTCATTTTTTAACAAGAAATGATAGGTATGATCTGTAATACCTGATTCTTTTATAACTAAATCTTTTGTAAGCTGTGAATTACCTGTGACCTTTATAGACATAACCTTTGATAATGGGGATATCATATATCCCAAAACTATTAAAAGAATAATACCAAGAAGTGTCAAGCGACGCTTTCTTAGTTTTCTTTTACGTCTATTTTTCTCAATTAACTCACGTGATGGGCTGCGATCATATTCATTAAATACAAAATCGGGCTTCTTATCCATATTTAATCCCAATTCACTAAAATAACTTCTTTATGAAGCTTGACTCCAAACTTCTCATAAACAGTCTTTTCTACAAGTCTAATGAGATCAAGTATATCCTTTGCACTTGCATATCCATTGTTTACGATGAAATTCGAATGTTTAGGTGATACCTGTGCACCACCAATTTCATAACCACGCAGCCCTGCTTCATCAATATAACGCCAGGCAGGTTTTTCTTCAGGGTTTCTAAAAACACTACCTGCACATGCAAAATTCCATGGCTGTGTACTCATACGACGTTCTTTACGCTTATCTAATACCTTACGGATTTCTCCTGGATCTTTAGCTGTCATTTCAAATGTTGCATCAAGAATGATCCAGTTTGGATGCTTTTGTAACACTGAATGACGATAAGAGAATTCCATATCTTCTTTGCTTAATGTAATGACATTTAAGTCATCATCAAGCACACGTGCACTTACAAATACATCTGCCATACAATACTTATAGGCACCGGCATTCATATAAATACCACCACCCATATCTCCAGGAATACCACCCATAAATTCAAATCCTGATAATCCTGCTTTGGCACTCGAATAAGCTAAGGCAATCATAGAGACACCCGCCTGTGCCACAATAGTGCTACCATTCATCTTCACATCATCAAATGATTTCATTGAGATAATGATACCATCATATTCTTTATCACTAAATAGGAGATCACTGCCATTACCGATAACCATGTGCTTAATATCATGATCACGACAATAATTTAAAGTCTGAATAAGTGAATCGATATCGTTTGCTTTAACGAATATCTTGGCAGGTCCACCCACTTTATAGGTTGTATGCTTGTACATAGGTTCATTCTCAATGACTTTGCCTATATTCATAGACACAAAATCGTTATATACCTGCTTCACATCCATATTAGCGTCCTCCAGTTAATTTTAATATTTCTTTATAAATATCCTCACATGCATAAGGCTTACCTAAAGCAAGTGCTTTTTTAGATAATTCTTTACGCATTTCTTCATTGTTCATATATTGATCAACAACTTCTACAAATGCATCTGCATTTAAATCTTTTTCAAGAATCAAATGAGCAGCCCCTTTGGCTACAAGTTCACGAGCATTGTATTCCTGATGGTTAGCCACTACATAAGGACTAGGAATAATAATAGAAGCTGTACCTAATGCTGTCATTTCAGCAAGAGTTGTAGCACCTGCACGGCTCACTGCTAAATCGCAGCTATGTAAAACACTAGGCATATCATCAATATATGGTAATACATGAATAGAATCACTTAAGTCCTTAAGTTCTTCCTTCATCTTTTCATAATAAGTCTTACCTGTTACATAAAGTACATCATAATCCTTATGATCCATCTTATGTAATGCATCCTTCATTACAGCATTGACTGTTGCTGAACCAAGTGATCCCATAACAATCACCATAACTTTTCTATCAGGTGCAATATTGTAAAGATCATGTACATCTTTGAGTACTCCTTCAGATACAACAGAAGCACGAGGGTTACCGAGTAACTTTGTCTTATCCTGTGGAAATGCTTTTAAAGCTTTTTCATAACAGCAGACAATTTCATCTACACGTTTAATTAAGATTTTGTTTGTTAAACCAATGATGGAATTCTGTTCATGGATCATTGTCTTATAGCCTTTCTGACTTGCTGCTAAGACAATAGATGCACTAGGATAACCACCAAACCCAATAACGATATCTGGATTAAATTCCTTTAAAATCTTCTTTGAAGACTTTAAAGATTTTAAGAAAATCAAAGCATTTTTAGCTTTCTGTAAAGGATTGCCTACAAGACCTTTTACATGTAAACCACGATATGCCAAACCCATCTGAGGTACAATCTGAGATTCTAATCTATCTGTCGTACCTACAAATAAGAATTCAGTATCAGGATCACATTTCTTAATATAATCAACTAAGGCAAGAGCAGGATAGATATGTCCTCCTGTTCCACCAGCACTTACTATAATTTTCATTTAATTCACTCCTATAACTTGTTCACGATGTCTTTGAAGACATTTCCTCTTTCAACATAACTATGAAATTCATCGAATGAACTTGTTGAAGGAGAAAGCAATACAACATCGCCTTCTTCAGCAATCTCTTTTGCTTTTAAAATAGCATCTTTCATATGATCTACTACGATTGTATGAGGATGTTGCATATCTTTAGAGAAACGTTCTTTTGTTTCACCAAAACAGATGAGTGTCTTAATAAGAGGATTTTGTTCTCTTACGTCCTTTAAATCAAGATTCTTTTCATGACCACCCATTAATAAAATAACAGGTTTTTCAAACGCTTTAATCGCAATCACTGCTGCATCTGTATTAGTTCCCTTAGAGTCATTGTAATAACGTACGCCATCAAGTTCTCTTACAAACTCAATACGATGTTCTACACCCTTGAATGCAGCTAAAGTGTCATGAATAGATTCAAGACTTACACCTACTGCTCTGCACGCTGCAATCGCAACCATCATATTCGCAACATTATGTAAACCTACAATCTTGATTTCATCACGACTAATGACCTTCTGACCCTTGTAATAGATTGCATTGTCTTTAAGTTCTACATCTGCGTGACTTTTAACTGAGAATGTTTCAATATGTGATGGAACAGGATACTGTGCTAAATAAGACTGTAAAGTTTCATCATCACTATTATTAATAAATAAATCATTATCATCCTGATTCATATAAATACGCATCTTAGATGCATAATATTCATCTAGAGAGTCCATATAATCAAGATGATCCGGTGTTAAGTTTAAAACTGTAGCCACTTCTGGCTTGAATTCTTCAATATCAATAAGCTGGAAGTTAGACATTTCTACTACAACATCATGTCCTTCTTCTTCATATAAATGTTCATTTAACACGACTTCACAATAAGGAATACCGTAGTTACCGCAAATATGTGCCTTGCGACCTGCAGCCTTCAAGATTTCATAAATCAAAGTCACTGTGGTCGTTTTTCCATTTGTTCCTGTCACCGCAATATAAAGCTGCTTTTTAGCCACTTTATAACCTAATTCAATTTCTGTATAAACAGGAATACCACGTTCTTTTAAACGCAAGATAAATGGAGCATGATAATTGATCCCTGGATTTTTAACTACAAAGTCAAAATCTCTTTCAAATAATTCATCTGGCTGTCCACCACAAACCATTTCAATTCCTTCACTCACATATGTGTCATATTCAGGAATATCTTCTTTTTTCTTTGATTCATTGATAGTGATATCAGCATGCATAAACTTTAATAATTCAACTGCTGCCTTACCACTTTTTGCAAGTCCTAATACAAGTACTTTTTTGCCTTTAAACATTTATAACACCCCTAACAATAATCCAATAATACCCGCAACAAATCCAACTGCCCAGAAAGTGACAACAACTTTATTTTCGCTCCATCCACACATTTCAAAATGATGATGAATAGGAGCCATTTTAAATACTCTCTTACCTCTTGTCTTAAATGAAATAACCTGAATACATACAGATAATGTTTCAATAAGAGGCACGATTCCAATAATCAATACAAGTAGTTCCTGTTTAGTGATGACTGCAAACGCTGCAAGAATACCACCTAATGCAAGAGAACCACAATCACCCATGAAAATCTTAGCTGGATGTGCATTAAACACTAAGAATCCAGCGAGACCTCCCATAAGTGCAGCACCAAATATTGCTGTTTCAATATTCTTACTTAAAATTGCAAATGCAACAAATGGTGTTAATGCAATAATCATAAGTCCTGTCGCAAGACCATCTAATCCATCTGTTAAATTCACTGCATTAGATTCTGCAGTAAACATGAAATAAACAAAGACTGGATAGAACCAACTAAGATTAACACTAATATGTGCAATAGGAATAATAATTTCAGTTGAGAAGTTAGGTAAATATGCTTTAGCTAGGAAATAGAATGCAATTGCAATAACTGACTGCATTGCATATTTATAACTAGGCTTCAACCCTTTATTACTATGCTGTACAACGATTAAGTAGTCATCAATAAATCCAATAAGTCCAAATCCTACTAATGCAAATGTTAATAGATTAACATATGGATTCATAAAGTTCTGATAATGGCAGATATAAGCTGCAATCACAGTAGCTATGATAAATACAACACCACCCATTGTAGGTGTTCCGCCTTTTTTCTTATGAGAAGCAAGTCCCTCTTCTCTTTCTACCTGTCCAAACTTTAATTTATGTAAGTAAGGTATAACCTTAGGCATGGCCACTAATACAAGTGCTAATGCCACTATAAAACTGATCATTAATAGAAACATGAAAATTTCCTCCCTCTATTTTACCCCACAAGTGTAGCATAATATGGGTGTAAATACAATGTCACTTATTTCGCATAAAGCTCAATCTCAGTGCCTTGTTTTAATTCAGTTCCCTTTGTAATACTTTGAGCATAAATAGAGCCCAAACCATTCATTTTAATTTCAACACCAGTGAGTGATGCAAAGGCTTCAGCCTCTTTACGAGACCAGCCAAGCATTGAAGGCATTGTATATTTCTGTCCATCTGTTAATAAAAGTACTTTAGAACCCATTGTAACTTCTGTTGTACTTGATGGATATTGTCCTACTACTGTAGAACCATCACCAATGAGTATTGGTGTAAGCGAATGTTTCTTTAAGATACCTTCAACATATGATGTACTCTGGTTCATATAGTTATTTAATACATAAGGTGTTGAATTTACCTTTTCAGTATCTTTGCTTAAGATATTTAAAGCTGATTTAGTAATACTCTTGACTACCTCTCCAGAATAGTTAGTACCGCTGCTTTCATTCTGGAACCAGACTATAACTTCTACTTCAGGATCACGATAAGGTGCCATACCGACAAAGGAATGTGTATGCTTAGAAGCAGAATAAGCACCATTTTCCGCAATCTGACCAGTACCAGTCTTACCAATGATTTC
Source organism: Catenibacterium sp. AM22-6LB (assembly GCF_003435615.1). NCBI lineage: Bacteria > Bacillati > Bacillota > Erysipelotrichia > Erysipelotrichales > Coprobacillaceae > Catenibacterium > Catenibacterium sp. AM22-6LB. The sequence goes on along the minus strand of NZ_QTUM01000006.1, from coordinate 45,160 downwards.
TACAGATGAATCTCTATAATCACGACCTGTTGATCCATCAATATTAACGACACCATATAAAAGTGTTCTCATCTGAGCCACTGCTTCAGTAGAATAGATTTTCTTAGAATAAGAAGTTTTAGCACTATAGAGCGTCTTACCATTTGTAGGATTGACTACCTTTTCTACTAAATAAGGTTCTACTGTACGACCATCATTCGCAAATGCTGAATAACCTCTTAATAGCTGTAGTGTAGTAACTGAAGAACCTTGACCAAATCCTGTTGTGAAATATTCTAAGCTCTTTGTTTTACCGTCATAACCCTTTACACCACTACCAGAGAATAAGCCATCTACCTTACTAGTTTGGAATAATCCAAGATTCTTATAATCTTCAATTAAGCTAGACATATTTGTATGTTCAGCAAGAATATGACAAATAGCTGTATTAGAAGAATGATACAACCCATCACGATAAGTAATACGGCCCCATCCAGTTTTATTGTGGTCATGAATTGTCGCAATAACACGGCCATTAGATACATAATCATATGTACCTGACTCATATTTGCTATCTAAATCTAATACACCATCTGTTAATGCATTCGCATAGACAAATGGTTTAAAAACTGAACCACATTCAAATGCTTCATTTAAGAATGTATCGTTATAATTAGTTAAATCTCGTTTATTAGGATCAAATGAAGGATAGTTAGATACTGCAAGAATAGCCCCTGTTTTGACATTCATAACTACAGCACATGCTTTTGTAGCCTTCGTATTTTCCTGCATATCTTTCATTAATGAATCTAATTCTGTCTGAAGTGTTGAATTGATTGTTAAATAAACATCATTTCCACTTACTGACTTCTTATCAGAAATAACCCCATTAGGAAGAGTATTACGCTTAGAGTCTACTAAATAAACTCTCTGCCCATTTGTACCCTTTAGCCAATTATTATAAGTCTTTTCAATACCCATCTGACCTACAATATTATAAGGATCCGTTTCTGCCGCTACAGCTGCATAGCCTACTTCATAGCTTGCAAAATCACCAAAACGATAATTACGAGATGTAATTTCATCAAATTCAAGACCAGGTAACTTCAATGCCATAATCTTCTCTTTTGTGATAGAAGATAAATTACGGCCATAATTACCAAATTCTACCTGATATGTATTCTGATTCAAGCGATCTAAAATTGTTGCTTTAGATACGCCTAGAATAGGTGCTAACTGTTCAGCTGTTTTATCTTTATTTACAATATATTGAGGATTATTCTTCGCATCTAATCTTTTTGCAAGAATAGCCCTTAATTTATATTTCTTTACATCAGAAGCAACTATTTCGTTATCACTTGTATAAATAGTCCCACGTGCTGCCTGAACAACCTTAGTGACCTGTCCACCTCCACGTTTCTTTGCAAAGTCTCTTATATTGACGTTACTCATCATTGTCTTACCTGTTGTACATAAGTAACAGACATTGATTGCTAATATAACCATCATAAAGAGAAATACAAGCATAACGACCTGACCGCTTCTATTTCTATTTTTGTTCATTATTCTTCAGCTCCTACCACTGCAGCAGCTGCAGAACTAGGCTGATAATCATAACCTTTCTTAGTGGCAACATCCTTCATACGTGAGAAAGAAGCCAATTCCTGTTTAGACATTTCTAAAGCATCAATATCTGACTGCACATTAGATATTTCATCCTGTGTCTTTTTGATTTTCGCATTAAGTTGTGATTCATATGAATTCAAATAAATACTACCTACCAAAAATAGCACAAAAGAGAACGCAAGCAGCATTTCTGTAAACTTTAAAAATCTTGATTTTCTTCTTTTCATTATTCATCACGTATCCTTTCTATTACTCTTAATTTAGCTGAATGAGAACGTCTGTTCTCTGATAATTCTTTTTCATCTGCCACTATAGGCTTTCTTGTAACCTTCTTAAAATGAGGCTGGTATTCCTCCGGAATAACTGGCATACCCATTGGTAAATCAGGTACTGCAGTCTTTTCATTAAACATATACTTTGTAATTTTATCTTCTAATGAGTGGAAGCTGATGACTGCCACACGTCCACCTACATTAAGTAGATCTAATGAATCTGTTAAAGCACGTTCAAATACATTTAATTCATCATTCACTTCAATACGAATTGCCTGGAAAGTGCGTTTTGCAGGATGCCCACCTGTACGTCTTGCGCGAGCTGGAATAGCCTTCTTTACTATTTCTACAAGTTCAAAGGTTGTTTCAATAGGTTTAACCTGTCTTTCCTTTTCAATCATTCTCGCAATTGATTTCGCAAACTTTTCATCCGCATACTTATATAAAATAGTCACTAAATCCTGATAAGAATAATTATTCACTACTTCATAAGCACTTAAAGGCTGTTCTTGATTCATACGCATATCTAGTCTTGCATCTGTATTATAGCTAAATCCTCTTTCCGCATTATCAAATTGAGGAGAAGATACACCTAAATCAAATACAATACCATCTACCTTATAAACACCCTCCATTGAGAGTCTTGCCTTAATCTCTTTGAAATTTGCATGAATAATAGTAAAGTTGTCAGAAATCTTTGACAATCTTTCTCTTGCAGCTTCAATCGCATTGGTATCCTGATCAAAACAATATAAATGTCCTGTTGTCAATTTTTCTAGAATACGAGAACTATGTCCCCCTCCTCCTAGAGTACAATCCACATAAATACCATCTTCTTTTATATTCAATGCATCGATTGTTTCATCTAATAATACACTATAGTGTTCAAACATATTTATCATTCCTCATTTTCTGATATTCTTTCTGATAAGTCATCAAACTGGTCATCATATTCATCATAGAATGCATCCCATTTAGCAGTATCCCATATTTCAATATGTTCACCAGCACCAACGATTGTACACTCTTTTTCTAGATGAGCATGTGTACGTAATACCTGGGGAATATTGATACGACCTAATTTATCAAATTCACTGCAGCTCATACGAGAAGTTACCATACGTAAATAAGCACGCTCTTCTTTCTTCTTATTTGATAACTTCTTCAATTCTGCATAATAAGTCTGCCATCCTTCTTCTGTATAAACATCTAGACAGCCTTCGTGGCCTCTCATGATATAGACATGGTCTCCGCATTCACCACGGAATTTAGCAGGGATGCTCAAACGGCCTTTAGTATCTAGATTGTGCTGATATTCACCAAAGAACATACCTTACTCACCATTCCTTTCCACAATTATCCACTTTCATACAATTCTTACCACTATTATAGACTTAGAATGCACTTTCAGACAAGAAATTTATGGATTTTAAATACAAAAAAAGGTTTTCTAGCATAAAACGCCAAAAAACCTCTTAAAAATAAAAAAAAGAGAGATTTTCATCTCTCTAAAGGAATTATTTTACATCCTTAACTTTAACGCCATTATAATAACCACAATGACCACAAACTCTATGTGCTAATTTGAATTCACCACATTCTGGACATTTAACAACTGCAGGAGCTGATAATTTGTCATGAGTTCTTCTCTTGTCTCTTCTTGTACTTGATACTCTTCTAAATGGTACTGCCATCTTGTTCTACCTCCTTATTCCTGATCCTTGAAATAATCTTTGAGTTTTGCTAAACGGGGATCGATTGTATCCTCTTCTTTTGCGACTACTTCGCTTTCATCCATAACTTTCCAGCCTGAGCCGCTTGTTTTCATCTTTGCGCCTTCCTTCACAACTCTCATTGGAATAGCCATCATGATTTCCTGGAATATGACAGAAGTAAGATCAGCGACATCCTTTCTTGCTTCTACAACATCCTCATCATCTTCAGGCTTATAAAACGCAAACACAACATCTGTATCAATAGAAAATGGGTAATCGACATCTTCCAATGATATAGCGCAAGGAACAACCATTGTTCCCTGAACATGGTATGTTACATATAGACGTTCTTCACTACTATTGAAGTTGCCCGATCCTGTAACTTCCACATCCTTCAAATCATTGATTCGAGATAAGTTATAGAACATTTCTTTAGGAAATGTTATCGTTTCTTCGAAATCAAATTTTCCATTTTTCTGTTTGACTAACCAATTACGATTCCATTTCACCTTGATCACCCTCTATAACTGCATCACCCATTATAATGAAAATGAGATTATAAGTCAATCAAAAAAATCATTTTCTAATGGGCATTAATCGCATATTTTTTAAAATGTCTTTGCGACCGTGTGTATTCTAACATAGTTTATTCAAAAAAGATAGATAAATTTTCAAAAACCCATTTAAAACCTCTGATCATTCTTTGATCTGGTTCAGTAAAATGACCCCCATTCTCTTCTATATATATACATCTGTTATTCTTACTTAGATATTGATAGGTTTCTATTGTATTTTGTCCTACCGTACACATGAGCTTATTCTTTGTTTTTGATTCTTTTCTACCTAGACTTAAGTATACTACTGCTTTTCTATTAATAGTATGAAGATAGTTGATCCAGCCTGGAAACCATAAAGAACCAGATGCACTTATACATCCTACAAAAGATTCATGTCTTCCATACATCCACAAACTAAACAAACCACCAAGTGAATAGCCCGCAATAATATAATGATGAGAAGAATTCATAGTTGAAAGAATCCACTTTTCAAGTTCCTCACCCTTTCCACCAAAACCGTCAGCAGGCCATGGAGAAAGTTCACTATTCCAATCCTTAATAACTGGTGCAATAAGACAATAATTTCCCTTTAATGATTCTACAATTGAAGTGCAATCATGAAAGAAACAGAAGATATAAACGTCAGCATCTTGATTGCCATAAATCTGGCATTCTCTTCCATAATAGATCATATTAGTTTGTAATGCTCCATTGCATTATATATTCCATCATTATCCACTGTATCAGTCACATAATCTGCAACAGCCTTTGCTAAATCAGCCCCATTGCCCATTGCAATAGCAGTGCCTGCCATTTCTAACATTTCTATATCATTTGTAGAATCTCCAAATGCATAGGCATTTTCTATTGGCTCACCAACAGCTTCCATAAAATCCTTAATAGCAGCCCCCTTAGATACACCTTTATTCATCATTTCTCCAGCCTTTGCGCCAAATGTTGATGTATAGCCTCCAGCTGGTATAAAAGTCAAGCTTGGGTCTAATTCTTTCATGAATCTCTCAGCTGCTTCTACTGTATCAAAAGTTGCATCAATCTTAAGAATTGGATTATTCTCTATTTCAGCCATCGTCTTCATACTCTTTTTCTTAAACACTTCTTCAACAGGTTCATCAAATTTCTTTTTGAACTGTTCTTCAAACATAGCATGTGTATAAGGATTCTGATAGCCATTTTTCCAATCTATGATCTGATAGCCTCCACCTAATTCTTCAATAAGTTCAAGTGTTTTCTTTACAACATCAATTGAAATGATTTTCTGTAATTCCGGCTTACCATCACGAACAACCGCTGCGCCATTCGCAATAATTGCATCTTCTATTCCTGTAAAAGAAATTTCCTTTGTCATAAAATAACTTCTTCCTGTACAAAAGAAACAATGATGCCCATTTTCTTTTGCTTTCTTAATCGCCTCTATTGCACTTTGTGGCACAGTATGTGTCACATCACTTAATAAAGTACCATCTATATCAAAAAATAAATATTTCCCCATATGTTTTCTCCTATACCAATAGATTATAGTGTAATCTCTTTGAAGTATTATAGTATAAGAATCCAAAAAGAAACATTATTTTCTAATTATGATCAACTTTTCAAAACTATTTTGACAAGAACCTATCATCTTTTTTCAATATATTTAAAAATTATCTATTTGAAGTATTGTTTTGATATACTTTTGTTGAGGTGATTAAAATGGATGAATTTTTAAGAGATATACATACATTATTATTCAAGGAATGGATTCTCATTCAGTCTATTGAAGGCTGTAATATTAAAGAAGAAGGTAAAAAAGTTATTCTTACAACGCCTTATTGTCATGCCGAAGTGATATTTAATGATCATAACCTGATTGAATTATCAGTCACAAATCTTGTAACTGATAAGATAGACTTCTATCTTCATTTTCAGATGCATACTATGAGTCATGCCATTTCTTTATATACAGAAATGCTTCAATGTGTCAAACAGCTAATCAATGAACCTCCCGTTCGTGTTCTTTTAACATGTACAAGTGGCCTCACAACAGGTATGTTTGCCGCACAACTCAATGAAGCGACTATGCTTTTATCTAAGAACTATGAATTTGATGCGATTGCTTATCATGAACTCTATGATATTGCGAAGAATTATGATGTGATTCTTGTAGCTCCACAGGTAAGTTCTAAAAAGACAAAACTAGAAACATGCTTTAAAAAGAAGACAGTACTCACTATTCCTTCTACAATATTCGCAAAATATGATGCAGGCGCATTATTAGAATTTTTAGATGAACATTTATCGTCTCGTCGACATCCAACTACGGCTCGTTTACCTGTCATTAGTCGTCCAGTGCCTCACCAAACAAAAATCTTAACTATCGCAACAGTACGCACAAGTCATCGTACAAGAATGATCTATCGTGTTTTTGATCCTAACAATAAAACACTATTAGATAATGAAGTCGTTAAGTTTGATTTTCAGGTGAATGACCTCTTTGATATCCTTGATACAGTATTACTCTTTCATCCAGATATTCCTATTATTGGAATTAGTCTTCCAGGAATCATTCGAGATGGTTATATGGACTTGCATAACCAAAGAATCAACGTTTTAAGACCACTTAATAAGCGTTATCCAAATAAACGTTTCTATTTATTTAATGATGTCAACGCCCTTGTGTCTGGCTATTATATTTCACAGAATAAATACCAGACAATCTCATTTCTCTATCAGGCCTCTACAGGAGGTGCTTGTGGTATAGGCTCTGTCTTTAAGGGGCAATTAATAGAAGGAGCCCATAAAATTGCAGGAGAAGCCAAATTTCTTCCATTTAATAAAGAAGAATTCAAAAAAACTCCTGAAGGACAGTTAGAATGTCTTACTTATCAGGCAGCTGCAGTGATTTCTATCTATGATCCAGAGATGTTGATTGTCTCATCTAAATATACAAATAAACATGAATTAAGAGAATCATTAAAGAAATACTTCCCTGAAGAATATCTTCCTAATATCCACTTTATTGAACATTTCAAAGAATATGGATTATTAGGTGCATTGATTCTTTCTATCCAAGAAGAAAATAAAGGCTGAGTTTATTGAAAAACTCAGCTTTTATGCTATAATCCTTATAAACATATCTAGTTAGTATGTTGGTAGGAGGAGTTATTATGTCTTTAAATTCAGTGAAAAATTATTTCAAGCAGTATAATATGGATACACATATTGTAGAGTTTCCTGTATCAAGTGCAACTGTGGAGCTTGCAGCACAAGCTATTGGCTGTAAAGAACAGGAAATTGCGAAAACAATGTCTTTTCATGTCGGAGATGAAGTCATTGTGATTGTAATGGCCGGGGATGCAAGAATCGACAATAAGAAATATAAATCATTCTTTCATAAAAAAGCTAAGATGCTTCATGGAGATGAAGTAGAATCTTTGACTGGTCATCCAGTGGGTGGTGTTTGTCCTTTTGGATTAAAAGAAGGTATTAAAGTTTATCTTGATGAGTCTCTAGAACGTTTTGATCATGTTTATCCAGCATGTGGCAGTCCTAATAGCGCTATTAAGCTCACTATTCCAGAATTAGAAAAATATGCCCACCAGGAATCATGGATTGATGTCACTGATATCATCTAATGACATTTGTTTATGAGAACCAAGGACTTCTAAAGAGTCTTTGGTTTTTTTGTATACTCTTCCTTCATTAAGCCATAAATCTATATCTTCAAATGAAACAATGACAGGCATTCTTGAATGAATTCCTGACATGATGTCTTCTGCTTCTTTTGTAAGTATTGTAAAGTAATTATCATGATAGATGCCTGCAAGATAAAGAATATGATGATTAGTAAAGCGATATTGCGTATGCGCTCTATCCCATTCATAGAAACCACTGATTGGAATAATACATCTTCTTTTTACTGCATCTTCTTTAAACATCTTCTTTTCTAATACTGTTTCTATGCGTGCATTAAAGACACGTTTTTGATCTAATGGATAACCCCATGTCTTATAGTCTCCATAATGACCCTTTAATATAACAAAACCTTCCTCTCCTGGATGAATATCTCCATAAGGAAATATATGTCCATCAGGAATGATCACCCATTTAGTCAAATCATATTTCAATTGTTCATCTAAATAGTAACGTCCACACATAATAATCCTCCAAAAAAAAGTCATAGAAAACTATGACTTAAACATTGTATCTAATATATGCTTACCTGTTTCTGTTTCAAAAAAACTCTCTTTGGCATGCTGAATAGATTCAATAGAAGCATTGTCTTCAAATGCGTTAACTAAAAAATCTGCTTCCAACAAGATACGATAATCTATTCCGTCTACATCAGTATATGTATGATGATGGGCAATCAAGAAACATATTCTTTCTATATCGTCTTCTTTAAATCCTAAAGAAGTACATATTTCTCTTGCAGGTGCAGGTCCTTCTTGTTCCTGTAACTTTCCATTTTGAAAGCCATATTTCTCTTCTGATACACGTATTCCAATATCATGTAAAATACTGGCCGCTTCTAATACAAAGAGTGTATGTGTATCTAATCCTTCTTTTTCACCAATTAATTTAGAAAAGCTATGTACCTTTATGAAATGCTGGATACGCTTAGGATCTCCATAATCAAATTCAATCATCTTCATCATTAATTCTTCTAACATATTTATCACCTGCATCTATTGTAGCACAAATAGAAAAAAGACCCGTAGGTCTTAACGTGATAATGTATAGCCTTTTCCAATGACTGAATGAACATCACTCACAAAAACAAAGGAAGTTGGGTCTTCTTCTACCGATATTCTCTTAATAGTCGCAATCTTCTTATACTGTGTGACTACTAGAATAACCTGCATATCTTCTCTTAAATAACCTGATTCAGCTTTTAATAAAGTGAGACCAACATCAATTTCTTTATAAATACGATCTCTAATTTTTTCATATTCCTGACTCATAATCATGATTTCACACTGTGATTGACCATATGCCAATACTTTATTGACTGTTATAGTACAGATCATAATTGCAAGAATACCATATACATTCTTCATAAAGGGATTAGATGCCACCTGAATCAAAATAACTGTAATATCACATACATTCATAACGATAGAAACAGGGACTTTGAAATATTTCTGTAAGATGACACCAATAATATCAAAACCACCAGAAGATCCATCACCTAAAAGTACAAGTCCTACCCCTGCCCCAATGAGGACACCTGCAAGAATAGCACTCATTAATGGATCAGAACTCATTTCAACTAAGAAATTATATTTCTGACATAGATCTAACCCAAATGGAAAGATAATACTGACAATCAATGTCTTGAAAATGAATTCTTTACCAATAAATATATAACCTAATATAAATAATATCGCATTACAAATTAATACAAGAATTGAGACTGGTAATGGAATCATCTTACTTAAAATAACACACAAACCTGTTACGCCTCCTGCAGCGAAGGATTGTGGTAATACAATCATTCCAAGTGCTATATCAGTCAAAGCGACACCAACCAAGATTTTTACCATTGATAATACTTTTTCCTTCATTTTCATCACCCAGGAATATTATAATGATAAAAAGAGACAATACAGTAGCCTAGGCTACAATGGAGGACATATGAATATCATTATCCCAGAAAACTATTTTTATTTATTTGAATCAGTAGGTGAACGTTGTGTCTTGCCTTCAAAGACAGTCATCTTTTATGAGAGTGATGATGCAAATGATATCTATCTTTTAATCAAAGGTCGTGTACGTGCTTATTTAAGCAGTTCACAGGGGAAACAGATTACCTTGGAGGTATTAAAGAAAGGACGTATTTTTGGTGATGGTTCTTTTTTGAACCATTCTGTACGTAAAGCGAATATGGCCACGATTACTGATGCAGAATTCATCCGTTGTCATATTACTGATTTGATGCCTATATTACAGAAAAATAACGATCTCATGATCCTTATGCTTCAGCATCTGACTTCTACATGCAACTATTTGACACACACAATTGAAAGATTAGTGAACTATAATAGTACACAAAAGGTGGCTGATTTCCTTCTTATTGAAACAGATAACGGAAGAAAATCCATTCCTTATACACACGAAGATATTGCAGGATGTTTAGATATGAATAGAGTGACGGTATCACGTATTATGAAAAAATTGAAAGAGGAAAATGCTGTTTTGTATGAGTATGGAATTGTTTCTGTAACGGATTCTAAAACATTGAAGCATATTCTAGAACACACTGAATAGAGATTATTGCATTCAAGTTTTGTTTAAAATATAATTATTGACGAGGTGTAAAAAAATATGAAAAAGAAAAAAATTGCGATTATAGCGACAGGTGGTACGATTGCAGGAAGTGGTGCTGCAGGTAAAACAACAAATTATGAAGCAGGTACTATTTCTGTAGATGAAGTATTGTCTTCTATTCCAGATATAAGAGATCGTGTTGAGATTGTTTTAGATAATCTTTTCTCGGTTGATTCTAATGAAATTGATGATCAAAGATGGTTGATTTTAACTGAACATATTAATAAACTTGCAGATCAGCAGGATATTGATGGAATTGTCGTGACTCATGGAACTGATACAATGGAAGAAACATCTTACTTCTTAAACTTAACAGTCAATACATTAAAACCTGTTGTTTTAACAGGGGCAATGCGTCCTGCAACTGCAACAAGTGCCGATGGACCATTCAACTTATTTCAGGCTATTATGCTTGCAAGTCATAGTGAAGCTTGGGGGCGTGGTGTAATGTGCTTATTCTCAAGTACTATTTTCTCCGGTAGAGATATCCAGAAGATCAGTAATTATAAGATTGATGCCTTTGACCAGAGAGCTTTCGCCAATCTTGGTTATATGAAGGATGATGAAGTGTATTTCTCTTCTCAGCCATTAAAGAGACATACAACTTATTCAGTCTTTTCACGTAAACCAATCAAAGATTTAGCTCATGTCGCAATTGCTGACTACTATGTGGGTGCTTCTCCTGATATTCTTGACTTCCTCGCAAAAAATAATGAAGGTATTGTAATTGTCGGAACAGGGAGCGGAAACTATTCTAAGGAATGGCGTCAACGTATTGAAGAATTATCTGATCAGGGTATTGTCTTTGTACGTGCGAGCCGTGTAACTAACAGTATTATCTTCCAGGATGATTATTTTGATCCTAAGCATGTATGTCTAGGGGCTAATAACTTATCTCCTTATAAAGCACGCATTCTATTAATGCTTTCTCTAACAATCACAAAAGATAAAAAAGTAATTAACGATTACTTCTTAAACTACTAAAAAAAGGCTCGAAAGCCTTTTTTTACTTTTTTACAATTTTATAATATGTACGACTTGTACAGAAATAAACAATAGTATAACAAATAGTAAGTACTATCACTGATACAACAGTACATGTAATAAATGTCTGAGGGGCATTAAGAATCATTACCTTAAACATCTTTAAGATCATCTTATAAGCCACGGACATATGAATAACTGCCACTACAAGAGGAAGGAAGAAGAAAATCAATACCTGTGAAGATATAGCCTGTCTAACTTCTTTTTTACTCAATCCTACGTTCTGTAGTATTTCATATCTTTTCTGATCTTCATAGCCTTCAGATAACTGCTTATAATACATAATCAATACTGCAGCCATCATAAAGAGTACACCTAGAAAGATTCCTAAGAATAATAATGAACCATACATCTGACTAAATTCCTGGTAGTTTTCATAGCGAGTCATATTAGAATAACTGATTTCACCATCATTCTTTTCACTGACTTTCAAAGTGAAATTCTTTGTTGTTTTACGCATGACTTCTTCAGCCTTTGAATTGAAATAACCACCTTTATAATCCACTAATATTTCATAAACATAAGAAGGGGAAGAACGATGTTCAAATGTAAGTGCCTGTTTTAAGGCTGCATCATCCTTGAATACAAATGTGATACTATCTGAATCTACAATCGCAATATCATCCTTCACAAACCAAGGATCATTCTTAACCATCTTTAATGAATACAATTGATTATTCAACATCATTGAATCATGATTAAAATGATAATTAGAATTATAAAGCACTTCATGATCATTTAAAGTGACATGATGATTATAAATACGATTGTAATCAGCTAATGTCATTCCAAGAATTGTAAGAATCTTATTATTACCTCCTTCTCCTGGCGCAGTAAACACTGTTCCATTTTGAGAAGCCAATACATTACAATATTTTAAAGAAGCCATTCGAGAAATATCGATATTTTTAGACGCAAGAGATGTTTTAATGTTCTTTTCAAGGTTGATGAGTTCTTCATCCATGTTCACCTTTTCCATATTCCATACTTTATAACTATAATCAGCACGTACACTTTTTTTCACAGTATCAAAAACTCCACTATAAAGAGTAAATGTTGAAGAAATCATGACGAGAATACATGTACATAAAATACAAATACTTGCAAGTCCCACTGCATTCTGTTTCATACGATACATCATCTGAGACACACTGATGAAGTGATTTGTCTGATAGTAATACTTCTTATTCTTCTTTAATATTTTCAAAATCACAATAGAACCAGCAGTAAAGAGTGCATATGTACCAATAATGACAAGTACAACTGCCACAAAGAATAAAACAAGTGCTGTGGTTGGATCTTTAATTGTCAAAGCAATCGAATAACCAGCACCTAGTGTGATAACACCTATTAAAGTCATCAACCACTTTGTCTTTGGTTCCTTTTCTCCAACCTGTCCACCCTTTAATAACTGGATTGGATTAGAGAAACGAATAGATGCTGCATTGATCATAAATGAGACAAAGAAAATAATACTAAAGAGAAGAGTTGTAATCAAAATCGCATTCATATCAATACTAAATACAATCGATGTATGAATGCCCATAATCTTCACTAAAATAAGCATCATAAGCTTACTAAATAGAATGCCTGTTAATACACCAAATCCTAAAGAAATCAAATAAACAATCAATGTTTCAATAAAGATGATCAACATCACATGACGCTTTTCCATTCCTAATATATTATAGAGTCCAAGTTCCTTCTTACGATTCTTCATTAAGAAGCTATTAATATATAGTAAGAAAATGACTGAGAAGATAATAACTACATAAACACCTAGACTCATAATCATAGCCGCTGATTCACTGTCTTTTCTTAGGCCATTATCTCCACCTAGGAACTTCACACAATAAAACATCATAACTGTAAAGATGCTTGTAATAAGATATGGGAAATAGATTTTTCCATTCTTTTTAATATTTGTCAGGGCAAGTTTTAAATAAAACATAATTACTTACCTCCTGTCTGGAGTAGTGTAAGTGTATCACTGATTGCCTGATACATTTCTTCGTTTGTCTTATTTCCTTTATAGATCTGATGATAGACCTGTCCATCACGTATAAATAAGACACGTTTCGCAAAACTGGCTGCTTTGGTACTATGAGTAACCATCACAATTGTCTGTCCTTCTTCATTTACATGATCAAAGATATTCAATAAATCATCTGTTGATTTAGAATCCAAAGCACCTGTAGGTTCATCAGCTAAGATAATCTGAGGATGAGTAATTAAAGCTCTTGCGACTGCTGCTCTTTGTTTCTGTCCTCCTGATACTTCATAAGGGTATTTATCCAGTAGTGATTCAATACCTAGCTGTGGTGCTAAGTGATTCAATTTAGTTTCCATCACATCATAGTTTTCTTTAGACAAAACTAAAGGTAAAAAGATATTATCACGTAAAGAGAATGTATCTAATAAGTTGAAATCCTGAAATACAAATCCAAGATTCTTTCTTCTAAACTGTGAAATATGCTTTTCACTGATTTTAGTAATATCTTCTCCATTAAGTAGTACTTCACCACTTGTTGGTGTATCTAAAGATGCTAAGATATTTAAAAGTGTTGTCTTACCACTTCCTGATTCACCCATGATAGCTACATATTCTCCTTCTTCTACTGAAAAAGAGACATTAGACAAAGCAGTGACCTGCTGAGATGAAAAACGTGTTGTATAGACTTTTTTTAAGTTTTTAACTTCTAATAATGACATATATGTTTTCCTCCTTCGTTACAACTATAGTTTAATTATTTTGAAACATATCTGCCATTGATTCACCTTACAGAATAAGTCTCTAATCTTACAATTTTGTAAGTTACTCTACGATAAGAGGTTTTTTCTCAAAACAAATGGAAACAGTAGTGCCTTGATTGATTATAGATTCTATATGAATAGGATAACCTAGAGTATCACATATATTCTTAACAAGATATAAGCCTAATCCACTGGCTTTCTTATCAATACGTCCATTTGTACCGGTAAAGCCTTTTTCAAAGACACGAGGTAAATCCTCTTTCTTAATTCCTATTCCTGTATCTTCTATATATAATGTATAATCCTTCATATAAATATGAATAGAACCTTCTTTAGTATACTTCAAGGCATTGGATAAAATCTGTTCAATAATAAAAGAAGTCCACTTCTCATCCGTAACTATTTCTTCATCTAGTTCTTCTAGTTGAAGAGAAATTTTCTTATGAATAAAGAATAAGGATTGTTTTTTGACTACTTCATTCACAATATCCCCTATTTTATAATGTTCAATCTTCAAGTCCTGGTTCATATGTCCCATCTTGACATAGTACATCATCATATCTACATACTGTTCAATACGTAATACCTGCATAGAAAGTATTCTAGGAGATAAATCACCTGATTGTATGAGTAATCGTAGTCCTGCAATAGGTGTCTTGATCTGATGAACCCAGAGTGTCATATAATCAGATAATTCATGATAGCTTGTATCCTTCTGATTATTAAGGACACTATTAGCCTGGATAATCTTTTCTATAAGAGAATAATAAGACTCTTCTAAATCATTTTCTGGTGCAGGTATATTTTCTAAGTAGATATGATCAAGATGTAAGGCATAATGAAGTGCTTTTAGCTTCTTATTATATTTATAATAGTCATAGCCAAAATAAACAATCACAAAGAATAGACATAGACAGGTAGGATAATAAAGTAATGAAATAGAAACATCACATAATAAGAGGATCAGATCAAACAAGAAGATCATCACCAGATAAACAAGATAATAATGATAATGGTCTTTAATGTATGTCTTCATAATATAACTGATACCCTATCCCTTTCTTTGTATGAATAAGCTGTGGTAAAGAAAAAGCATCTAATTTCTTTCTTAAGCGATTAATATTGACACTTAATGTATTATCATCTACAAAAGCTTCACTTTGCCAGAGAGCTTCCATGATTGTATCTCTAGAGACAATCTGTCCGGCATGTTCAAATAATATCTGCATGATCTTAAGTTCTGTCTTAGTGAGTTCTATAGAGTCTTCATGATAACTGATAACACCCTTTAATAAATCTAAAGTGAGTGATTGATAGTTTAAGACATTCTGTGTTTTATTAAATGAATAGGTACGTCTAAGTATTGCCTGTAACTTAGCAGTAAGTACCGTCAAGTCAAAAGGCTTATTAATAAAATCATCTGCACCCATATTCATTGCCATAACGATATTCATATTCTCACTTGTAGAAGAAATAAAGATAATAGGTACTTCTGATTCTTTTCTTATTTCCTGACACCAGTAATAGCCATTATAGTAAGGCAGTGAGATATCTAATAAGATAAGTAATGGTTCATAGTTTCTAAAGTCTTCTAAGACATTTTCAAAATCATTGACTACGCGCACTTCATAATTCCACTTTTCTAGATGTTTTTTTATAGAAGAAGCAATAATTTCATCATCTTCTACAATCATTATTTTCTGCATGTATAACCACCTCTAGTTCATTATACACAAAAAAGAGACGAAATGTCTCTTTATAGTTGTTTGATCCATTCTTCAATTGTATCAAGAGAAGTAATAAGAGTATCTCCTCCATTTGAATCAAATTGAACTTCTATTGATGTAGGAATAATAGAATCCTTTAATTCTTTTTTCATGTCTTTAATAACTTTTCCGGGCCATCCTCCATGAGTCATGAAAGGAATAACAGTTTTCCCTTTGAAATCATGCATATGAATAAATGTCTTCATCGCCGGAGCCATCGTATACCACCATGTAGGTGTTCCTAGAAAAATACGATCATAGCCTTCAATAGAGATTTCTTTAATAGGTGGTTCATAGCCTTTCTTTACTTCTTTAAGGCCTAAATCTACCACTTCATCATAATCATCACTATAAGGTTGAATTGTTTCTATTACCTTTAGATCAGCCCCAGTTTTCTTTTGAATCATTTTTGCAATACGTATTGTATTACCATGAGAATAGCTGAATACAACAATTAAATCTTTCATAAACTCCTCCTAAATAACATTAAATTGTGTCCATTTTTCTGATTTATAGCGAAGATGGAATATGATAGCACGTATTGACCAGTCAGCACACATTGCCAAGGCAATACCAATCACCCCTAGATTCAATGTAATACCAAATATAATAGAGAGTATCCCTCTTACGACGACTGTACTCAAGATTGATACAATCATTGTATATTTGACATCTCCTGTCGCACGTAATCCATTTGAAAGTGGTCCAGAGAACGGGAAGGCAATTGTGTTAAATAGGTTATGAATAATAACCAAAATAAAGACCAGATTCTTAGTTTCTGATGATAATTGATAATATTGTAGGAATAGTGGTGTAATGAAAAGAATGAATATATTCCATATAATAGAGAAGATAACTGTGATCTTCATCAGCTTCTTAAAGTAATAATGTGCACTGTCTATATCCTTTGCTCCCATGCACTGTCCTATGACTGTAATAAAGACAGGTCCCATTGTAACTCCCACTAGGGCTGCAAGTGACCAGATACTTTGGGCCACACCATTGGCTGCAATCTGATAAGTACCAAACAAAGCAACAACTGAACTCAAGGCTACTTTAACTAACTGAAAGATTCCTTGTTCAATCCCATTAGGAACCGCAATATTCAATACTCTTTTCAACATCTTAGCATCAAATACAAATATATGCTTCTTTTCATAATAAGTAGTCAGTGTCTTATTGAAGCATAAGAATGTAATCACTACTGCAGAAAAAAATCTAGCAATCAGTGAAGGATAGGCAACACCTGCCACACCAGCATGTAAAACAAAGACACCTATGCAGTTTCCAATACAGTTAATAATATTAGATGCAATAGAAATATACATAGTTGTAGATGTTTTAGCCATAGAGCGATATAAAGCAGCACCTGCATTATAAATAGCGAGTGCTGGATAAGAATAGGCTGATATCCTTAAATAGGTGATACAAGCCTGCATGACAGAATTTTCTACACGACCAAATAAGAGTCTTAAAAGTGATTCATTAAAAATCAAGACAAGTATCATCAATATAAATGAGAAGACAATAGAAAACATCAATAACTGTCCTGAAGCACGATTAGTGGCTTCTTGTTCTTTACGTCCAATATATTGGCTGATGACAACTGCCCCACCCGATGCAAGAGCTGTAAACAAATAAATAAAAATTGTATTAAATGAGTTTACAAGTGAAACCCCTGATACCGCACTTTCTCCCACAAAGCTCACTATAAAAGTATCTATAATACCTACTAACATGACTAATAATTGTTCAAAAAACAATGGTATAATCATATTTTTTAAATCTTTGTTTGTGAATGTCATAATTTACCTCCATGACACCATTCTAGATAACAAAGATATAAAAGTAAAATACCAATACTGGAGGGCATTATAACTAAATTGCATACTAAAAGGCAGTATCTCTACTGCCCCATAGTTATTCTTCGTTATGTAATCCTAATTCTTCCATTCTCTTAGGTGCATAGTTTTCATACTTAGGATGTGGATGCTTATGATCCTTCCAGTATTCTTCTGCAATAGGCGCCCATTCTTTTGCATAATCTTCACACTTATCACATAAGTGGTCTGCTGTTTCGGGAGATTCCATATTTGTGTCATGTGCACCTGTACGTTTCACCATTTCTCTTAATAATGATGGGTTTTCCAACATTGGACAAGGTCTTAAATGGTTTTCATTAAATGGCTGTCCTTCATGATAAGCCATGAATAAAGGTGACTGCAACATTTCAAGAATTGAATTATCATGAATATTTGTATTTGAATAATGAATAAATACACATGGTTCTGCATCACCATTAGAGTTGATATGGAAGTAGTTTCTACCACCGGCAATACATCCACCAACATATTCACCATCATTTTGGAAATCCATTGGATAGAAGTTAATATCACATTTATCTGAACGGATATATCTAATACGATCAATCATATATTTTCTCTGTTGGATTGTAGGAAGTAAGTCAGTGACTGCATTGTTTCCTACTGGCATATAGTGGAAGTAGAAACCAAAACGAGCACCTTTATCAGTAATCATCTTAAAGAATTCATCACTTGTGACTGCTTCTACATTATATTTTGTATAGCAGATAGATGTACCAAAGACAATACCATATTTCTTTAAGAGATCCATGGCCTTCATAACAGCTTCAAAGTGACCTGCACCTCGTCTTGCATCATTTGTTTCTGGAGTACCTTCAATTGATAATAAGAATGTAATATTACCAAGTCTTACAAGTTCTTTGCAGAATGCATCATCAATCAAAGTAGAATTTGAGAAGATTGCGAATTCTACATCATTATGCTTTTCAGCTAATTTAATGATTTCTTTCTTCTTTACAAGTGGTTCACCACCAGTTAATAAGTAAAGATAGACACCTAATTCTTTACCTTGTGTGACAATCTTATCCATATCTTCAAAAGTTAAGTTGCTTTTATGTCCATAAGTACCGCTCCAGCATCCTTCACAATGCATATTGCAGGCACTTGTTGGATCAAAAAGAATCAACCAAGGGATATTACAGTTGTATTTCTTTCTGTTTTCACGGATTGTTTTTGTACCTCTAAAGAATGCTTCATAGCCAAGATTCAAAGCTGTCTTCTTGATAAATTCTGGATTGGCATCATCAATCACACTATTGATATATTTCACCCATTTGTTGTTTGGATCCTGTACCGCAACTCTCGCTGCGTCATAGCTTTCTTTACTAAAACCTTTACCATAGAACTTTTCAGCCAAGTCAATGAGCTTCAAATATTCTCCTGTACGGTCTTTATCCAACCCCTTCACAATATGGTCAATCGCAACCTCCATCGCTTTTCTTTCAGCTGCATGTGATACTTTATCTAATGTATTCATAATCAACATCCTCTCTCTTTCACTAATCCTCATTTTAGAATGTTACTGATAAAAGTCAATAAAACTGACCAATGTTCATTTAGGCATTTTTAGGAAAATGTCCAAAAATAGCTTTATATTCTTACAAAATATATGAAATGAACAAATTTTACACTATCTTTACACAAACTTTATTCTAACTAAATCACACTATTATTAGTATAATGCTAGAATTAACGCTATAATGAGTATATAGATGGGAGGATTAATTATGAATATATATAAAGATAACCGAGAATTATCTTGGTTAAAGTTTAATGACCGTGTTCTTATGCAGGCCAAAGATGAAAACGTGCCGTTAGGTGAGCGTCTGACTTTTATTTCAATTTTCCAAACGAACCTAGATGAATTCTTTAGAGTACGTATGGGATTCTTATTTGATCAGGCTTTGTTTTATCCTGCTTTAAAAGAAAATAAGACAAATATGACATCATCTGAACAGATTAAAGCATGTGAAAGAAAGGTAAAATATTTATATAAGAAGAGAGATAAGATCTATGCATCAAATCTTGAAAAGATGAAAGAATATGGTGTAGAGATTGTAGGTTATGATGATATTAAAGATAAAGAAGATAAAAAATTCCTCGAACATTATTTCACTCAGGAAATGCTTCCACTTGTATCACCTCAGGTTGTTTCTAAAAGACAGCCATTCCCTTTCCTTAATAATGGTGAACTCTATATTGTGACACAATTAGAAAGTAAAAAGGGTAAGAGAAAGATGGGTATTGTGTCATGCTCTGCTGCTTTTGATGAAAGATTAATTGCCCTACCTAGTAAGCCCGGTAAATTTATTTTGGCAGAAGAAATTGTGAAAAAAAATCTTCCTATGATTTTTCATGGACAAACAGTAAAGAATGCTTCTATAATTCGTATTATAAGAAGTGCTGATATTGAAGAGGATGATTATTCTTTACAGGAACATGAAGATTATCGTGAAATGATGGAAACTCTTATTAAACAAAGAAGAAAGCTTGCACCTTTAAGAATGGAGATGTCTCCAGGTCTAGAAGAGATTGAAGTAGATATGTTGAAACATTTCTTAGATCTTTCTAATGGTCAGGTCTTTGAAGTAGAGAGTCCATTAGAGTTCTCATTTGTATTTACTTTACAGGATTATTTAAAATCACGTCATCCAGAATTATTCTATAAGAGACTTGAAGCACGTAATTCACCTCTTGTAGAAAATACTGTACCAATGATTAAACAGGTATTAAAGCATGATATATTACTTTCTTATCCATTTGAATCTATGGCACCATTCTTAAGATTCTTAGATGAAGCAAGTCGTGATCCACAGGTAATCAGTATTAAGATGACTCTTTATCGTGTGGCTAAAAATTCTAAGGTTGTTAAGAGTTTGATTCGTGCTGCAGAAAATGGTAAGGATGTGACAGTTCTAGTAGAACTTCGTGCACGTTTTGATGAAGAAAACAATATTGCCTGGTCTAAACAGTTAGAGAGTGCTGGATGTCATGTTATTTATGGTTTAAGTGAATTAAAAGTACACTCTAAATTATGTCTTGTCACTTATCGTACAGATGAAGGTATCAAGTATTTGACTCAGATTGGTACTGGTAACTATAACGAAAAGACTTCTAAACTTTATACAGATTTCTGTTTAATGACTTCAGAACATGCTTTTGGTGAAGAAGCCAATGAACTCTTTACTCATTTATGTTTAGGTGAAACAGATCATAATGCGAATATATTGTTAGTCGCACCACATTGTATGATTTCAAAAATCTTTGAAAAGATTGATGAACAAATTGAACTTGCAAAAGCTGGTAAACCTGCTTATGTGGGATTTAAATGTAATGCAGTGACAAGTAAGAAAATGATTGAAAAGCTTGTAGAAGCAAGTCAGGCTGGTGTTAAGATTCAATTAATCGTAAGAGGTATCTGTTGTATCATTCCTGGTATTAAGGGTTATACAGAAAATATTCATGTTATATCTATTGTCGGACGTTATTTGGAACATTCTCGTATTTATATCTTTGGTGATAAAAATCCTGAAGTTTATATATCTTCTGCAGATTTAATGACACGTAACTTAGAAAGACGTGTAGAAGTGGGTGCACCAATTCATGATCCTCGTATTAAGAAGACTATTCTTAATATGTTTGATATTATGCTTCATGATAATGTGAAAGCATCACGTTTATTAAATGATGGTACATATAAACGTGTAAAGAATAAACAAGAGAAGATCAATAGTCAGGAATACTTCTTTAAGAAAAAAGTATAAGGGAGGTATAATATGCGCGTTGGTATTTTAACAAGCGGAGGAGACTGTCAAGCCCTTAATGCAACTATGCGTGGGTTGGCTTTAACTCTTTATAGAAATGTGAAAGATGTTGAAATCATTGGCTTTATTGATGGTTATAAAGGATTAATGTATGAAAAATACAAAAAAATGAAGCCTAAAGATTTTTATGATATTTTAAACGTAGGTGGTTCAATTCTTGGAAATTCAAGATGTCCTTTCAAACGTATGCATATTATTGAAAATGGTTTTGATAAAGTCAAAGCGATGAAGAATACTTATAAGAAACTTGAATTGGACTGCTTAGTTGTACTAGGTGGTAATGGTTCTATTAAAAGTGCTAATATGTTATCACAGGAAGGACTAAATGTAATTGCATTACCTAAGACAATTGATAATGATGCCTGGGGTACTGATTATACATTTGGTTATTCTTCTGCCACAGCCATTGCGACACGTTACTTGGATGAAATCAAGACAACAGCCGCAAGTCATAGCCGTGTTTTCGTGATTGAAGTTATGGGTCATAAGGTAGGACATATCTGCTTATCTGCAGGTATTGCAGCAGGTGCTGATGTCATCCTCTTACCTGAGATTCCATATGATATTAAAGTTGTTGCGAAAAAGGTTAAAGAAACATTAAAGAACGAAAAGAACTATGCGATTATTGCCTGTGCAGAAGGCGCTATTTCTGAAGCCGATGCCTTAATGAAGCGAAAAGACTATAAAGCAAAAGTACTTGCAAGAAATGGTCGTTCTGTAGCTTATGAAGTAGCTGATGAATTAAGTCAGGAAATTGATGCTGAGATTCGTGTATCATGTATTGGTCATGCACAGCGTGGTGGTAATCCTGATAGTTATGATCGTGAAATCTCTACACGTTTTGGTGTAGAAGGTGCAAGACTCATCATTAAGAAACATTATGGTGAATATGTTGTATTACAAGGAAATCATGTTACACATATTCCATTAGAAGCTACTGCAGGAAAATTAAAATTTGTAGATACTGAAGGAGAAATCGTACAAAGCGCAAAGCTTGTAGGAATCTCATTTGGTGAGTAAAACTGTTCGTCATGAACAGTTTTTTTGTGTATAATGTGAAATAGGTGATATTATGCATAAACTAACATTTTGGAAAAAGATAGGACTTTCTTTTATTGTCCTTGTAGCTATACTTATACTGATCAATCATCAACTTAATAAAGATACCAATACACCAAATAGACTTTCTCTATCTAACCTATTTACTGTAGATATGAAGAAATCCCATGTCCCATGGATTACAACTGCAGATAATAATAAACAGAAAGCACTTGATGTAGTGAATCGTAAGATGGCATCTACTATTAAGAATTTTATTTCAAAAGAGGAAAAAAGCGGAAGTTATTATTCTATTAATCATGAGATTGTCTATAATACAGACCAGTTATTTACTCTTAAATTAGAGCTAAATAAAGCACATGCAGATAGTTACACAAAGAACGTTTATTATACAATCAACAAATCCACAGGAAAGAGTATCCCTCTTTCTGCTTATTTTAAGAATAGTGACTATAAAAAAGTGATTTCTAAAGAGATACTTAAACAAATGAAAGAAGAAATGAAAAAAGACACCAATAAAGTATATTGGTGTCAAAAGAATGATAATCCTCGTTTTAAAGGTATTTCGAAGAATCAAAGCTACTATATTAATAAACAAGGTGAACTTGTCATCTGCTTTGATCAATTTGAAGTAGCTCCCGGTTATATGGGAAACCCTACATTCACAATTAAAAATGACTTACTAGACGACTACTTCAAATAGTCGTCTTTTATCTTGTGAAAACAAGATTGTGTTCTCTTTTATAGAAATATCTTCTAAGTAATTCCTGAGCTAAAGAGTCAGGCTTAATGATATTCATTGCATCTTTTAGATCATACCATTTTGCATAATCTACTTCTTCATTACAGTGGAATGATTCATCTTCTACAACAACGACATAGTTATTTATATATGTATTAGTACGAGCATAGTATTCATTATCATTGAATTCATAAGAAGAAATAGTAAGACCTGTTTCTTCTTTGACTTCTCTAAAAAGAGCCTGTTTCGCATTTTCTCCTTTTGTGACATAACCTGCAATTAAGATATTATCCTTATGTCCATATTGTTGGATGAGAAGGATTTTATCTTTTTTGGGATTGAGTACAAGCGCACTGACTGCACTGTTAAACATTGGGAATCTGAATTCCTGACAGTTTGGACAATAAGGTACCATACCATCTATTCCATTTTCTTTTTCAATTAATTCATGACCACATTTCACACAATAACTCATTGATTTTCTTTTCTCCACTTCTTGATCTCATCTAATCTATTCTTATATTGTTTCTCTGCACCTTGAGTACCTGGAAGATAATATTCCCTGTCTTTTAAAGAATCGGGTAGACATTGCATATTCGTAATCTTCTCTTTTGTATCATGAGCATATTGATAGCCTTCCCCATAATGTAGTTCCTTCATAAGTTTTGTAGGCGCATTACGAATAACCAATGGTACAGGTTCAGATAATTCTTTTAAGGCATCTTTTTTAGCTGTTTCATAGGCAACATATAATGAGTTGGATTTAGGTGCCATGGACATATAGACAACAGCCTGCGTTAATATGACTGAACATTCAGGCATACCAATATAATGACAGCTTGTATAAGCATCATTCGCAATAGATAAGGCACGGGGATCTGCTAAACCAATATCTTCACTCGCAAAACGAATCACTCTTCTTGCGACATAAAGAGGATCTTCTCCCGCCTCCAACATTCTAGCCAGCCAATATATAGCTGCATCTGGATCTGAATTACGCATAGATTTATGTAAGGCACTAATGAGATTATAATGTTCCTCACCCTTTTTATCATATAAAAGAGATTTCTTTTGTGTACATTGTTCAATGATGGTCTTAGTAACATGGATGATGCCATCCTTCTCGTCGCTATTATTAATAACCATTTCTAAAGTAGATAACGCATTTCTTGCATCACCATTACTAAAAGATGCAATAAGGTGTAAACAATCATCAGATATATCTATATTTAAATTTCCAAATCCCTTTGGACTAGAAATGGCATGTTTGAGTAATGAAACAATATCCTCTTCTTCAAGTGCGTTGAGGACAAATACCTTACAACGTGATAAAAGAGCTCCATTGATTTCAAATGATGGGTTTTCAGTTGTCGCACCTATAAGTATAATGCTTCCTTTTTCTACAAAAGGCAAAAAAGCATCCTGCTGGGATTTATTGAAACGATGTATTTCATCCACAAATAGAATTGTCTTTTCACCAAAGACGCGATTATTTTCTGCCTGTTTCATCACTTCTCTTATTTCTTTAATACCACTAGTCACAGCTGAGAAATCAATAAAAGAAGAATGTGTATGAGAAGCAATAATTCTTGCGAGTGTTGTTTTACCAACTCCTGGTGGTCCCCAGAAGATCATTGAAGAAATAGAATCTGTTTCTATAAGTCTTCTTAGTATTTTTCCTTTTCCTACTAGATGAGTCTGTCCAACAAATTCATCTAAATTATCAGGTCTCAGTCTTGAAGGAAGAGGTTCATTAAATGTTTCTTCAAAAAGTGATGTCATAAGAATCCTCCTATGACAAAAATAGTATTACAGGATTAAGAAACTGTCAAATAAAGATATAGTTAACCATCCAAGTGCAATAAAAGGACCAAAAGGAATCATCTTCTTTTGTTTTATAAAAGAGAAGATGATTCCTAAGAAACAGGCAATAGATAAGATACTTAACGTTTGATAAATACCTAAAGAAAGACTGCATACACCTAACATCTTGATATCTCCCCCACCTAACCCTTCTTTTCCAGTAGCCTTATAAAAAAGATAAACAAATAGTATAAGAAATAATAGGAGAACAAGAGATTCTTTGAGATATATAGTCTTAAAGCTAGATAATAAGCTAATAAGAAGATATATATCAGGTATTTCATAGAGATGTAAGTCTATAATAGAGATGATATAAAAGCATGTAAGAGAGACAATATGGGATAAATAAAGAATACTTAATCCATCATGAATATAAAATAAGATAAATAAAAAGCCTGCTGTTAGTTCATGAACAAGCAGACTCTTATTGAGTTTATGATGACAATAACGACATTGCCCTTTAAGTAATATATAAGATAAGACTGGAATTAAATCTAATACATGTAATGTATGTCCACAATAATCACAATGACTTCTTCCAAGTATTGATTCATGAGTAATATAACGATATGACATACAAGATATAAAACTGCCAAAACAAGTACCTATCATAAATATAAGTAGTGGCATAGTTTCCCTCCTTAACGATGTGTAAGTGATTCAATCAGTTTACTAGAAGCAATGCTTTGTGATTTATTAGGATCTTTCACTAAGCAGACCTTACGATGTGGCAATGATTGAAACAACGGGATTTCATAGACTTCTCCCTTATCTAAGTATGGCTGGGCTAGCTTTCTAGGATAGAAAGCAATACCTAAATTATGAATAATAAGAGGGATAATCTGATCAGTTGTAGAGACTTCTATATCAGGATGGAAAGAAACACCATTATCTAAGAAATATTGATTATAGAAATTTCTTGTTCCTGTCTGACTTGTAAGCGAAACAAAAGGTGTATCCTTGAATTCATCTAAAGAATGATGTTTCAATGAGAGTTCCTTATACTTCTTCCCACAAATGAGAATATCTTCAAAATGATCAAGTACTGAGACCTGTAATAAATGTGGTAAGTCTATTGGTGTTGTAACAACAGAGAAGTCACATAAATCATTTTTTAATGATTCTAATGCTTCTGGAGTAGTATGGTTTGTGATACGCAGGCGTACATGTGGATATTGTTCATGGAAACGTTCTAGATGGTCTAGAAGGAATATACGTAATGCATTCTCGCTGACACCTAAAGTAATTAAACCACTATTTAATTCTTTTTCTTTTTGTAGTTCACTTTCTCCAAGCCTTAAATGTTCCTGAGCAATTGCCACATGTTCAAATAAGTTTTCTCCCTCCGGTGTTAATTTAACACCTCTATTAGAACGAATAAAAAGCTTACAGCCTAGTTCACTTTCTAGGTTATTGATATAACGGGTGATATTAGGCTGGTTGTTCCTTAACATTTCAGCTGCCTTTGTGAAGCTCTGGTATTGTGCTACATAGTAGAATATTCTGTAATAATCATAGTTTGCCATAAGCGTCCTCCCATATAATAATCATATCATCAGTATATCAAAAATACTTTTTACATATTTCTGTTCATTCAGTATAATGCATTTGATTTAAATTTACAATGGAGTATGTTATGAAAGACAAACTTATTCAATGGTTTTTACGTGAAAGACAGATGTCTGAAGCTTTTATAAATAGTATCTTCCTTGCCATGTCTGGTGGCTTTCAGGATGCTTATACTTATTTTGCACGTGGTGGTGTTTATTCTAATGCCCAGACAGGTAACGTCGTATTATTAAGTAATCATATCATGAGTGGAGAATGGATGATTGCCTTAAAGTATTTGTTACCTTTAATCGCCTTTGCATCAGGAATATTTATTGCCGATATTGTGCATTCCCGCTTTAAATATGCCCAAAAGATGCATTGGAGACAGGGTATACTTGTATTAGAAATAGTGATTCTATTCTTTGTAGGACTCATTCCTCATCACTTAGATAGCTTAGCGACTATTCTTGTCTCATTCTCTTGTGCGCTTCAGGTACAGACATTTAGAAAAGTAAGTGGTTATTCTTATGCTTCTACAATGTGTATTGGGAATATTCGTAATGGTACAAGTGCTTTAGCTGATTATACAGAAACACATAATAAAGCATCACTTAGACGTGCATTCTATTATTATGGAATTATTTTCTTTTTTGGACTTGGTGCAGGATTTGGTGGTTTATTTTCCCAAGGAAAATCTATTCATGTTATCTGGGTATCAAGCTTATTATTAATCATCAGTTTCTTTATCATGGGATTAGAAAAATTAAGAGAGTAGAGAGATTATATCTCCCTACTCTTTTTATACGCTTAAAATGCCTTATTTTCTCAATTGATTTAAAGAAATAAACTGCACGCCTCCAGGAATCTCTTCTATTTCTTCGAGATAATGAGTGATATCCTGTTTACCTACAAGAGGTTTAAGTTCCTCTAAATACTTATTTAATAGCTGCTCAGGATAATTCAATAAATCATGATAATACTCTTCTAGAATATACAAACCAGGTGTTTGAATGACAAGATTCAATAACTGATCATACATGCTTTCTTCTAAATAAATCTTATCAAGTCTTGCACGAGGTGGAAGACTATTAAGAAGATCTTCTCTTAATGGAATCCATTCCTCTTTTGTATATTGTCTTTTTAATTCACGATAGAAATCTATCTGTCCATCTTCTCTTACTAGTGTCCATAAAATATCTAAATAAGATTCTCTATCATTATCTTTTAAATATAAGTCCTTCAAATAAGATTGATACATCTTTTTAATAGAAGGCTTGTCTGTCTTTAATGATTTCACAAATAAAATCGCTTTTTTAATATCAAGTGTACTATAGTAATCAATCAAAGATTTGGATACGACTTTATCTTCCAAATAATTTTTAAATGTATGAATAAGTATATCTATATCCATATAATCATCCATACATTTCACAATATAACTACGAGCTGATTTCTTGTCAGGATGATTTCTAAAAGCCTCTTCCACACTTTCTTTGATTTCTACTTTCTTTTCTACCTGCGGTAGTTGATCTAAATATTCTGGATGATCTTTTAATATTTTCTTTAATAGTTGTTTAGCCTGCTTCTCACTTAATGCATCAATAATTGTATGTTCATCATAAACAGGATGACTATCTAAATAATACAAAACAGCAGCCATATGCTTACAATGCGCCCCCTCTTTAGCATAGGGACAATCGCAGAACATATCATTATCATCTATTTTTACATGATAATCCTCTGTCCCATGAACAGTGGCATAGATCACTTCTCCTACTTTACGTACATGATCCACTGCCCCTTCTTGGGCATATTCATAACCTCTTTCTAATATTAAATCATCAAATAATTCTTCTTTCATCCTATCAGCTCCTCGAATCAAATTATAACATATTCTTAACATTATACACAAATATATCATTATCGTATATATTATAGAACTATAATCAATTCTTATTATTCATTCATATCAATATTGTATATTTAGAAGTCTGTTTTTATGAAATGTCACCGTTTACATTTATTAAGTACATCAACTTCACTTGATAATTATCGCGTTTTCTTTCATTTATATCATTATCGTATATTTTTGTTGATTAATATCTATTTTATATTTATAATAATATCACTATCGTTTATAAGGAGTTTTATCATGTTTCCCATTCATACCCAGCATATTGAAAATACAGAAAATGATATGATTTATCATGATCACGATTCTTTAGAGTTCATCTACTGTCTTCATGGAGAAGTATCCTATTTAATTAATGGAGAATCAATTACTATTCATAAAGGTGAAGCCTTTATGATTAATACTCATATTATTCATGCAAGACTTTCTTCTACAGCCCATTTAATGACTGTCTCTATCGAAAGAGAAGCTTTTAGTATACATGAATCACTTTTAAGTTATTTTGATTCATTCTTTAATCATGAACATGCCCCTTATATAGTTATTCATGATCATACAATTCATGCACTCATCACCAAGCTATATGGTTTACTTAATATTCCAGAAATGAATCCCTTTTTAATTCTCTCTTCTGCATCAGAGCTTGTCCATTTAGTTAGTACAATTCTTCCAGAAAGTAAACCATTAGACGATTATGATAAGATGTTAGAAATGATTCATTATTTGAGAGATCATCTTTCTCAAAAGATCACCATCCAGGATATGGCAGACTCTATTTCTATCTGTCGTTCAAGATGCTGTAATATTTTTTCTCAATATCTTCATACTTCTCCTATGGTTTATTTGAATGAATTACGTTTAGTGCATAGTGCTGAGTTATTATCTACTGATTATTCTATTGTATCTATCTCAAAAATGTGCGGCTTTAGTCGTCCCAGCTATTTTAATACACAATTTAAAAAGAGGTATCATATGACACCTCTTGAATATCGTCATTCTTCTTGAATCTTTTTGAAACAATAGCTAAAAGTGAATACACAATAAAGTGCTGCAACAATCCAGGCTGTCTGATCAGCACAGCAAATTGCGGTATAACCAGCTATCGGTACAAATACCAATGATACAAAACATCTTGCAATCATTTCAATGACACCAGAGAATATTGCAAGTCCAGAATAACCAATCCCTTGAGTTGTCTGACGGCATACATTGAGAATTGAAAGAACCCAATAGAAATATCCCATATAGGTAATATATTTTGCGGATGCATCAAGGACTGCGCTATATTTTGATGAAATAAACAACATTGAGAATATTCTACCAAATAGAATCAATAAGATTCCTACAATCACGCCATAGATAATACCTACAACAACAGTTTGTATAACACCTTTTTTGATACGATCATATTTCTTTGCGCCATAGTTCTGACTTGCGAAAGTTGAAGCTGCTGTGGCCAATGCATCAAATGGACAGATGGCAAGCTGTTTGATTTTAGCTGCCGCTGCAAAGGCAGACATATAAGTGGCACCTAAAGAGTTATTGGCTCCCTGCATGACCATAGAGCCAATCGCAGTAATAGAGTACTGTAATCCCATTGGAAGTCCCATACCAAGTAAATTCTTAACGATGGATGACTTTATTACTTTATTTTCTTTTTCTATATGTAATACTGTAAAACG
Organism: Catenibacterium sp. AM22-6LB; assembly: GCF_003435615.1. Lineage (NCBI taxonomy): Bacteria > Bacillati > Bacillota > Erysipelotrichia > Erysipelotrichales > Coprobacillaceae > Catenibacterium > Catenibacterium sp. AM22-6LB. Next base: position 14,604 of record NZ_QTUM01000006.1, on the reverse strand, counting down.
TTTCTTAATGAGTATAAGACATAAGATACCACTGATACCTTGTGACACAATTGTCGCAAGGGCTGCTCCTGCGACATCGAGCTTTAAAATAATAATGCAGAATAAATCTAACACAATATTGAGACAAGCAGAAAAAGCAAGAAATAAGAATGGTGTGCGGCTATCTCCTACAGCACGTAATATACTTGAACATAAGTTATATAATAACGTGCATGGTAAACCTATGAATATTATTAATAAATATATATAAGAACGTGATGCAATCTCAGCTGGTATCTGTAATATATGTATAATAGTCATACATAATAAACAGCATCCTACAGTTAATATTGCGCCAATGATAATTGTAAGAATGATACTATGATAAATAAAATCACGCATCTTAGATAAGTTATTTCCACCAAATGACTGGGCAATAGGAATACCAAACCCACAGCATATACCAATACAAAATCCCAATACTAAAAATTGTACACTAGTAGTAGAGCCTACTGCCGCAAGTGCATTGGCACCAAGTGTCTGACCTACTATTGCAGTATCCACAATATTATAAGTCTGCTGGAATATATTACCCAATAATAAAGGCAATGCGAACATCACAATGAGTTTTAATGGATGTCCTTCTGTCATATTCTTTGTCATATCTTAATCCCCCCCGGAGTTGAAGTATAGCACTTTTGAGCATACAAAAAAATCCCATTATAAGGATTTCTTCATATAGTCTACAATTGTTTTTCCTAGCTGTTCATGTCCCTTTTGTGTAAGATGAATACCATCAAATGCAAGTTCTGTAATCACATCTTCTACATCAATAAAATCTGCATGAAAGCTATCTGCAAGTACTTTTAACTTCTTATTGAGTTCTTTACTTCTTTGATATCTTTCTTCATCATTTCTTAAATATGGCGGTGCAAGAAGTAATATATGTTCGGCTTTAGACAGGGCACGTCTTAACATCACATGAAGTCCTACTGTGATATGGTCTATAGGTTCTAAATGATCCACATTATTTGTCCCTAGCATGATAATCAATAAACCAATTGGTGCATATTGTCGTAAAGTGACATCATATAAGAATTGTCTTGGTTCAGCAAGTCTTCCATTGAGTCCTGCATTCACGACAAAATCATCCTTATAATTTTCTCTTACTATATCCACCCAGTTTGTTTCATAACGTCCCCCATCAAGAGGGTTAAATCCATAAGTATTAGAATCCCCATAACATACGATATTCATAAATTCATTCCCCTTTTTCTTATTATACAAAAGCTTTTAAAATAAAAAAACATTGAATTTATAATAATCTCTGTTTATAATGTTTCCTTGTAAAAGAACGGATGATAGTAGCGAAAGAGATTCTTTGTAAGAACACCGAAGGATGGAAGATTTCAGGTAAAAGGATCGCTATTGGACGAATCACTGGAGAGACTCATAATGAGCACCGAAGGAGTAACACTCTCAGGTAAAAGGACAGTGACTTATACTTTTCACTATTAATTCCGTCTAATTTATTAGAAGGAGTTTTTTTATGACCAAATTTTTGACACAAGTCAACAATCTCGTATGGGGTATGCCCCTTATCCTGTTACTACTTGGAACAGGTAATTATTTTACTACTCATTTAAAGTTTATTCAGTTTGTAAGATTAAAGAAAGCTTTCTCTTTGATTTTCAAGAAGAATGAAAATCATGAAGGAGACGTTTCTAGTTTCCAGGCATTGTGTACTGCCTTAAGTTCTACGATTGGAACAGGTAATATTGTAGGGGTAGCGACTGCAATTTCTGCAGGTGGTCCTGGCGCATTATTCTGGATGTGGATTTCAGCTTTCTTTGGTATGGCCACTAAATATGCTGAAGGGGTACTCGCTATTAAGTATCGTACAAAGGATGAAAACGGACAGATTGCAGGTGGTCCAATGTACTATATTGAAAAAGGTTTACACAATAAGTTTCTCGCAAGTCTATTTGCCTTCTTTGGTGTAGCTGTCGCTTATTTAGGTATTGGTACATTCACTCAGGTAAGATCTATTTCTGATGCATTGCATCTTTCTTTCCATGTACCTTATTGGATTAGTGCGATTATTCTTACTCTTCTTGTTGGTTTTATCACAATTGGTGGAATTCATAGAATTGCGGCAGTCGCTGAAAAAGTAATTCCATTTATGTGTGTATTTTATATTGGTGGTGTTGTACTTATTCTAGTAACACATCTTCCAATGATTCCTCATGTATTAAAGATAGTACTTGCCTCAGCTTTTGATATTAAAGCAGTCTTTGGTGCGGGTATGGGTGTTGCGATGAAGATGGGTATTAGTAGAGGAATCTTCTCTAACGAAAGTGGCTTAGGAAGTGCTCCTATTGCCGCAGCTGCTGCACAGACTGATTCATGTGTAGAACAGGGACTTGTATCTATGACTGGTACTTTTATTGATACAATGGTGATCTGTACAATGACTGGTCTTGCAATCTTAATCACTGGTGCAAATACAAGCGGTTTAGAAGGAGCCGCAGTTACATCACTTGCCTTTAATAGAGGACTTATTGTTCCATTTATTGGTGAATATATTGTAAATATTGGATTGATTTTCTTTGCATTTACTACAATTATTGGATGGAACTACTACGGTGAAAGATGTATGTATTATCTTGCAGGTATTCGTTCTATCAAGATTTATAAGATCATCTTCATTATTCTTATTGCGATAGGTCCATTTATGTCATTACAGTTTATCTTTATTCTTGCAGATATCGTCAATGGCTGTATGGCAATCCCTAACCTCATCGGTTTGATTGGACTTAGAAAAGAAGTCATTGCAGAAACAGAAGAATACTTCAAAGAAGAAAACACTTATAGTATAGAAGAATTAAGCATTTAACCTCTCATCTGAGAGGTTTTTTCATGCAAAAAAACAGGCCGAAGCCTGTTAATCGAGTGGTTTTTGATAGAATCCACCGACAAAGTTTTCTGTTGGTAATATATTGATGATAACATGAGGATCAATACTCTTCATGAGATCAACAATATCCTGTACTTCATAGCTTGACACGACAGTATGAATCATAGTAAGAGGATGACCACTATAGCCACCTTCACCATGAAGCATAGTCAAACCATGACGATATTGTGCAATATAAGCCTGACGTAATTCTTCAGGATGAATTGTAGTGATTTCTAAAGTCACACGTTTATATCGCTTATAGAATGTATCAATCGTTTTAGTTGAGAGGAATTGGAATAAAATAGAATATCCTGCATGAATCCAGCCAAACATGAATCCAAATACACATAGCATCAAGGTATTGAAAACAAATATATATTCGAAGATTGACTTATTCATTTTATTAGATACATATAAAGCGATAAAGTCAGTACCAGCAGTACTTGCATTACCTCTTAAGGCAATCGCAATCGCAAATCCATAAAGGAATCCACCAAAACAGACATTCAAGATCACATCATCAAATAATGGATCAAATGATAATACCCTTGTGAAAATACTGAAGAAGATAACTTGTAAGAAAGAGAAGAAAACAAACTTCTTACCTATTGTCTTATAACATACAATTGCGACAGGTAGATTGAGTACAATCACAAGTGTGGAAATAGATAATGAATATCCATAAAGCATGCTGATACGATTAATTAGAATCGCAATACCTGTAAAACCACTTGATAAAAGGTCAGAAGGATTCAAAAATGTCTGAAGAACAAATGTCTGTAAGAGTGCCGAAAAGAACACCGCAAAGAAAGTAATAATATATCTTTTATTTGTTTTGTAGGCTGCTGACAAGTTTTTCGACATTTTCCTGGTCCACACTTTCATAATCATTGGCATGTGTGCCAGTATAATAGCAATAAGTGACAGACTTGCCTGAAGTTGTAGGATCTTCTTCATAATCCTTACAAGAAGAATGTACCTGTGAGATACCTGTATGTTTCATTAAAGAGGATGCATTATTATAGTTCACACCACTTCCTGCAAGAATTTCAATATCCTTACCATAATTTTCTTGTAATGATTTGATCTTATCTGCTCCATCTATCGCAGTAGGCTGACCACCGCTTGTCAAAACACGATCAATGCCAAGGTCAATTAATTGACTCATCGCATGGTCTAAATCATCACAGCAGTCAAAAGCACGATGGAATACAGCCGTACGATGGTATTTATGAATAAGTTCTACAAATTCTCTTGTACGCTTTTCGTCAATTGTATGATCACTCTTTAAGAAACCAAAAGCGAGACCATCTGCACCATTTTCTAATAGGTCTTCTGCTTCTAATAACATCTGTTTATATTCTATTTCATCATAAGTAAAACCAGCACCACGAGGTCTAACCATACAAATAATAGTCAATTTTGTTTCTCTCTTTAATAATCTTAAAGAGGCCACAGAGGGTGTTAAACCTCCTAAATAAAGAGCACTGTTTAATTCAATGCGTGTGGCTCCACCCTTATAAGCACGCAGGCCATCCTTATAGCTTCCACAACATACTTCAATCATAGTTCTGTATCCTTTCTAGATAATTGATAAAGTGTTAAAGCATAGATTTTAGCATTCGTAATAAGATCCTCTCTTGTCATCCATTCATTTGGATTATGTCCAATACCCTTTTGTCCTGGAAAAGAAGGTCCAAATGGGACGATATGAGGCATCATTTTCGCATAAGTACCACCTGTTGTAGTCACAGGAGTTCCATCATTACCCGTTACATATTCATATGTCTCTTTCATAATTTCTACCATTGGTGCCTTTTTATCAAAATAAACAGGCTTGAAATGAGACACAACTTCATACTCATATCCTTCAATACGATTGAGTTTATCAAGTATTTCTTCTAGTGTAAGTCCTGCTGGATAACTAATAGAAAAGCTGAAGTCTTCTTTAGTTAAATGATAGTTACGGATTTCTAATTGTCCAAACTCATCATTCTTATAATCTATACCAAGTCTTTCACCTTTGTTTTGTGTATTTAAGATATACTTATTCATAAAAGTAATCAAATGATCTAGATCAGCTTTCACTTTGATAACAGCACGTCCTCTTTCAGCATAAACAACAGGATATTTACAATCTGGTGTAAAGCCAGCAATAGGTGCTTTTTCATGATCTAAATAATATTTTAAATCTTCAAATCCTGATTCTTCATCGCATCCAAATATGATACGTACTTCTCTTTCAGGCTTTATGCCAAGTCTCTTTAAAGCAGTAAGGGCATAAAGACATGAAAGAATAGGGCCCTTATTATCTAAAATACCACGGCTATAAATCACGCCATCTTCTTCATAAGCACTAAATGGTGGATGTTTCCAGCCTTCACCTACTGGTACAACATCTAAATGACCACAGGCGCATACATAATCATCACTTTTACCATAACGTGCATAACCGATATAATGGTCAACATCCACTGTTTCAAATCCAAGATCACGAGATAACTGGAGTGTTTCATCAAGTGCATGGCGTACACCTTCTCCAAAAGGAGCATCATTCACAGCCTCAGATTCTACACTATCAATACGTACAATACGCTTGATGCCTTCAATCATCTCATCTGCAATCTCATCAACAGCCTTTAATATTTCTTCATTCATTATTTTCTTACCAATGGGGCTGTTCTTGTACGCATATAATCATCAAGCCATTCCTGACTTGCTTTTTCAAACACGCTATGTTCACCTTCATGCTTTACTACAAATACAGTTGGTTCAAGTTCTGGAGTTGCAACTACAAATGAGAAACCTTCAATATTTGTGGCACATCCCCATTCACCTTTATTATTCATAGCGATTAAAGACATATCTCCTGCTTCACCACGACGTTTGATTAATTCTTTAGAGAATGTATTAACCGCCTTTTCACATGCAGCCTGTGGGTGCATACCTTCCTTCATCATTCTTACGATTTCATAAGAGACACAGCCCTTCATTACATCTTCACCAAGTCCTGTTGCACTTGCCCCACCGACTTCACTATCAACATAAAAGCCAGATCCAGATACAGGTGAATCACCTACTCTACCAGAACGTTTCATAAATAAACCACTTGTAGAAGTTGCAGAAGTCATCTTTGCATTTTCATCTAAGCAGACCATACCTACTGTATCATGACCAGAATAAGGTTTAATTTCCTGAGTCATTTCTTTTAATCTATTATGATAATGAATTTCAGCACGTTCGGTAAGCATGTTCTTTCTTTCAAAACCATTCTTAGATGCATACTTTTCAGCACCTGCACCAACTAAGAAGTTGTTGACCTTTTCATGAGATAATTTTCTTGCGATTTCTACAGGATTGGCAAAGTCTTTGATTGCCCCAACACATCCTACTGAAAGAGTATTTCCGTTCATATAAGCAGCATCTAATTCAACAATCATTTCTTCATTAGGTAATCCCCCATAACCTACTGATTTATAATATGGGAAATCTTCTACAGCCTTAACAGCTTCAACGATTGCATCTCCTGCATCTCCATGATTCTTTAACATTTCATCTGCTTTGGTAATACCTTCTAAAGCCATTCTCCAAGTAGCAATAATACCGTACATATTAATATCCTCCTTTTATTGAAAGAGGATACGTCCTCACGTATCCTCAAGTTAATTTAGAAACAATATTTAGAAGCAACGATGTCTTCATCTTTCTGTTCACACATTGCCTTTGCAAGCTGACAGATTCCTTCTAATGATTCATTTAAACCAGTTCCACCCTTCTTAGGTGTCTTGATGATATGAACCTTGTCTTTATATTCATTAATTGTTTCTTCATTTTCTATACTCATTGCAGCCATAGCATGTGAATGAGTTTTTTCGTTAATATCATAAGCGACACGTGCAGCCATGCGTCCATAGCCAAGATAGTTGAAACATGGACCACATACAACAACATCTGGTTTGATTTTTTCTACCATTGCGCAAAGTTTACGGCTAACTTCATCACTATTGGCTTCATAGAATCCATCTCCACAATATAAACAGCATACAACATGTCCATTTACCTGTTTTAAGAATGGTTCCATCATAATAGCAGGTCCACATGATTCTTTTACTAGTCCTAAAGGTACCATGTGATCATCTTTAATCCCTTTACCAGACTGGATCTGGTCATAAATCATTACGATTTTCATGTTTCATCTCTCCTTCTTATAGATCGTCAAAAGATAAGTCGTCTAAATCAATGTCGTCTTCTTCTTTAGCAGCCTGAGCCTGAGCTTCTTCATTTAAGTACTGCTTATCAAGTACTTTGATGAATGGCATATAGATAATAACACCAATAACAATTAAAGCAGCCTGAAGTAGTGCACCTACCCAGTTAGTTGCTAAGAAACCTGAGATAATTGGTGGCATAGTCCAAGGGATGTTGATACCTGAACAGATTGGAACAATCTTAAGAGCCATACAGAAGTATGAGATAATGATGTTTACTGTTGGTACTAACATGAATGGAATAAGCATAGTTGGGTTTAATACGATTGGTAAACCAAATACGATTGGTTCGTTAATACCAAAGATACCTGGAACTAAAGCAAGTTTACCTAAGTCTGTAATACGTTTAGATTTACAGAATAATAACATTGCGATTAATAATGATAATGTAGAACCACATCCACCAAATGTAGCGAATAAGTCCTGGAACTGCTGACAGATGATATGACCTGTACCCTGTCCTTTAGTGAAGAAAAGAATGTTTTCAGCTGATAGAGTCTGAAGAATTGGGTTAAATACAGCGCCTACTACTGATCCACCATTGATACCAAAGAACCAGAATAAGTGTAAGAAGATATAAGCAACAACCATTGCACCTAATGTATCACCAAGGTTAAGTAATGGTGTCTGTAAGAATTCAAAGATAATCTGGAATACGTTTGTTCCTAAGAAACCAAACATTAAGTTTACTAGGAAGAAGAAAGTCATTACGAATGTTGCTGGAATCAATGCTGAGAAAGATTCTACAACTGTTGGTGGAACACCAGCTGGCATCTTGATTGTCCAGCCTTTACCTTCTACCCAAGCATAGATATGTACGCTTAAGAATGCAGTAATGATACCTACGAAGATACCCTTAGCACCAACCCATCCTAATGGGATACCAGAAAGAGTTGCTTCAATAGTTTTAGATCCTACAGCAACATTACCAGTGATTGAGTATGGCATGATTAAGAACCATGACATAAGTGCGCAAGCAGCACCGAAAATCTTGTTTGTCTTCATCTGACCAGCAAATGAATAAGCGATACCCATTACCGCAAATACTGCCATGATAGTGAATGTTGCATCAGATGGCTTTGATAAGAATGCAGCAAGTGTCTCACCTGTTTTCTGATTGATAATTGTTGATTCTAAAAATTTTGTCCAAGCTGTAATTGGAAAGTTTGCGATTAATAAGAAAATTGATCCTGCAATAAGTAATGGTGTTGATACTAAGAAACCATCACGAATTGACATTAAGTATTTATTACGCCCGATTTTTTCCGCTAAAGGCATTAAATACTTTTCAAGTTGTTTCATCATACTTTAAGTACTCCCTTTAATTATTATTTATTGTTTTTCTTGATTAATAGAATTGCTTTTTTAAGTACTCTTTCACCGTTCATCATACCGTAATCATCCTGGTCGATCACAGAAATAGGTATGTTTAGGTGTCCGAAGTTAGCCACTGTTTCGTCATAAAGATATTCAACCTGTGGACCAAGTAAAATACAATCAGGACAATCAGATTTAACGATTTCTCCTAATTTGTTATGAGAGAAAGCAGCCACCTTGATTGGTAGGTTATGGCTATTTGCGACTTCCTGCATCTTACTTGCAAGAATACTAGTAGACATACCTGCACTACAGAATAAATAAACCTTTTTCATCCTATTCTCCTCCTTCTAATTTCTTAATTCTTTGAGATAGTTTGATAATCTCTTCAGCCATGATTTTTGTTGTTTCAGCATTCATAAGCTGATCTTCCGCATGCATAAGAAGAATTGTTGGAACTGTCTTTTCACCACATGCTTCCTTCTGGATAAGTGATGCATGTGCTTCGTGACCTTTCACAAAGCTTTCTTCTCCTTCTTTTATTTTTGCGCGAGCTTCATCAAAATCACCCTTCTCAGCAAGATACATTGCCTGTACATAACGTGACTTTGCAGTACCCACGGCAGAAATAATGTTAAAACTTAATAATTCTAAATCTTCCATGTGATTTCCTCCATCTCACAACTCATAGTATAAACTTATATTTATTTTCAGGTGGTGAATGCGATTTCCTCTATTTAGGAAAAATTCACTACTTTAGTACGTGCTAAATAATCATGTAATGCTAGATGTTCTTTCTTATTCACTAAACATAAAATAGCACTCACAATTGTAATCACAAAACCAACATACATCATTGGCTTAACCAAACTAATACCTAAACTGATTTGTAATACCTGATGTAATATTGTACTTGCAGAATATAGAACTCCTTCAATAATAATGGCTCCTAATACTTCTCTTAGTAATAGTTCTTTAAGACCTACATCTTTGCCATCACTCTTTACAATCTTAATATGACATATTCTTTTACCAATTGTTTGTCCCTTATTAATCACTAAAGGAATAATGACATAATAAATAATTGCGCCTAGTAATGCGCATAGCCCACAAATCAGTCCTAATTGATGAGGGTATTCTAATAAATTCTGGTTCTTCATTGTGCCATAAATCTTCTGTGACACAATTGCGATAGGAAATGATGTAAAAAGAGCACCAATATACCAATCTAATAAGTATGCACCAAAACGCCTTGGTAATGATGCAATAGTCTGTTGTTGTTTTTTCATATGTTACCTCACGCTGTCATTAGCTTCATAAATTGTTGATAGTTGTCTACTTCGATAAACTGCATCAGCTGGTTATAATCAATAAGTACATTGGATAACCAGTCAAAGAATGTATGCAGCATCTGATTATCCTGTTCACTAATAGATAATAAGAGAATAAGACGTACTTCATACTTACCCCACTTCACAGGATTCTTTAAGACCATGACGGATATAGTAGAACGTAATGGTTGTACTGTAATGGCATGAGGTACCGCAAAGCCCTGTACAAAAGCTGTTCCTGCCATCTCTTCTCTTTTAAAAACATCTTCTTTATATTCTTGTGTGGCATAGCCTAACTGAATCAGATTATCACATAAATAGTTAATGGCATCTTCCTTAGATGCGATGTCTTTTTTTATAAAGAATGTTTCCTGTCCGATCAGCTTCTTTACAATATGACAGAACTGATCATGATATTTTTCTCTATCTAATTGATTCAATGCCTGGAAAATCTGACTTTCATCCTCATAGTTCACAAATAAACTGATTGATACTGTCTTAATAGACAATTCATGCTGTAAAGGTACAACAGTTAAAATCAAGTCAGGATGAAGTGATGCAATCATATTATTTTCAAAGAATGGGAATACTTTAATAATTTCCATACGTTCTCTAAAACGTGTTTCAATCTTATCCATACATGCTTTCGCAAGCATCTGATTATGGGGAATAATCATGACTACACGGTATTTCTGTGTATTGATATGTCTTTCATAGGCTGTTCCAAAATGTAAAGCGAGATAAGAGATTTCATCTTCTACTAAAGGTTTACCTGTAGTTTTAGAAATGACATCACTGGCATGTATCGCCATTTCAAAGACTAAAGGATATTGTCTTTTAATCTCCTTTAAATAAGCTGTTGTATTAGGTTTATCTACTTTAATACGATCAAGTAATGACTGCATATGAATAACTAAGCTATTGTAAAGCTCTTCATCATCTCTAAAATCAATATCAAAACAATCTTTAATGTCTAATAATACTTCTTCTACTAACTGTTGTGATTCTGCTTTTAAGTCTACATGACTGCCTCTTCCTTCTAATAAGAAAGCAAACTTAACGACTTCTTCTTCAACATAAGGAATACCAAACTTTTGTGATAATTCTTCAAAGAAATCCTTTGAGACACGATATTCTAAATCAATACCTGTACAATCACTCTGTGTTTCATATAAATAATTCTTATTCCTGATACGTTCAATCGCAATACCCGCATGCATCATCAACATAGGAAGACTAACATTCTTGAACTTATAATGATTATTTGCGCAGACATTCTTAAAGATTTCTACCACGTCAATGAGATTAAAATCCTTCCATAAATGAGACAAGGCACTGATATTTGTGAAGTTTCCTTTGATTTCTGATTCTAATAGATGCTTATATACAGAGCGTTTCTCATTTTCATTACCTTCTAAACGAATGTGGTTCTTTACACGTACCACTTTTAAAGAAGGATATTCATTGAGTATACGTCTGATATTTCTTAAATCATTATCAATCGTATAACCACTGACATAAATACGATCCTGTAATTCAATGAGATTGATTTCCTGTTTAAACAATAATTCCTTAATGATCCAAGATACACGTTCCTGAGATGTCTGAGGAATGACTGACTTTGTCGTAATTCCTTTGACACTTGTCAGCATCTCGTCTAAGTGATAACCTTTACGACGATTGGCTTCTATAAGAGTACATTCATACTCTTTATTAATATGCTCAATATCAGAACGGATTGTACGATCTGATACAGACAACATAGAAGCAAGTTCTTTACCTGTCACCCATTCATCATAATCATGAAGGATATCTATAATACGCTGCTGTCTATTATTCATACGTATAACCTCCCGTATCTTCATTGTAATGGTTTAGAGTGCTTTATGCATTCAATTTAACTTCCTAAGTGTTAGGAAATGAAAAAAAGAACCTTTCGGTTCTTATAAATCAATAATATCTAGAATATCATAGGCTGCCTTCAACATCTTTGGATGGAAGTCCCCTTCTCCTGATTCATCCACAACTCTTTGAAGTTCTTTAGTAATCTCAATAAAGTCATCTTTTAGGAAAGGACCTCTTGTACATAATAAATCAAATGTCTGATTCCAATAGAATAAATGATACCCACTAGAACGGTAACCATGACTCGCATAAAACTTAGTACGTCTTAAACGCTGTTCATAGTTATCTGCTTGATCATCTAAAGGTTCCATATCCAATACTATCTGTCTTTGATAGAGATCATCCATCAACTTCAAAGTACGTCCTCCATACCCATGAGAACGAAGTGATGAACAGATTGCGAGATAGAATAAATAAACACATGTATCAGATGTCATTGTCATAAAGAATCCAACAAATATATCTCCATCATAGACACCATAAAGATCTGATATACCTGTTTGAGATAAATCAATCATTCTTTCAATAGAAACACGTTCTTCTTTAGGAAATGCTTCATTATTAAGATCTTCTAATTCCTTAAAATTCTCTGTAATTCTTTTAGCCGTTAACGCCATAGATTATCCTCCATTAATATGACTATTCTATGCTGTTTTCTTCTTTTTTTCAAATGATTACGCTATAATGATTAGAAAAGAAAGGATGTATCTATGCTTACATATAGTTTTGATGAAAATAATCATAAATCTCTCTACCAGCAATTATATACATTTATCAAAAATGATATTCTAGAGGGACATCTGACAGCAGATGAAAAGTTACCTTCTAAGCGTACATTTGCGAAAAATCTAGGTATTAGTATTATTACAATAGAAAATGCCTATGCGCAGTTAATGGCTGAGGGATATATTTATTCTTTACCTAAGAAAGGCTTTTATGTATCACCTATTAATAATAAGACACCCCTTATTCCTGCTAAGATGATTCATAAACCTTCTATTAAGAAAGAATCCTATTGGTGTGATTTCTCTTCTAATCAGACACCAGCCCATTTGTTTCCTTTCACAACTTGGTCTAAACTTATGAAGAACGTATTAAATGAACACCAATCAGAACTAATGGTTAATCCTCCAGTAGGTGGTATTTATGAATTAAGAGAAGCGATTTCTCAACATTTAAAAGAATTCAGAAATATGGATGTTGAACCAGAAAGAATTATTATTGGTGCAGGGACTGAATATTTATATGGATTACTTGTTCAGTTATTAGGCTTTGATCTTTTATATGCCGTAGAGAACCCTGGTTATAATAAGATATTAGATGTTTATTCTAGTTTAGGGGCTAAGTGCGTTCCTATAGCTATGGATGAGCAGGGAATACTCGTCAACCAATTAGAAGATTTAGATGTAGATATTGCGCACATCTCTCCTTCTCATCATTTCCCAACTGGTATTATTATGCCTATATCTCGACGTTATGAATTACTTGGATGGGCAAATAAGAAGGAACATCGCTATATTATAGAAGATGATTATGACAGTGAATTACGTTTAAGTGGACAGCCTATTCCTGCCCTTCAAAGTATTGATTTAAGTGAAAAGGTTATTTATATGAATACCTTTACTAAAACTCTTGCCTCTACAATTCGTATCAGCTATATGGTGCTTCCTCATCATTTATTAGAACGCTATAATAAGAAGCTCTCTTTTTATGCCTGTACGGTCTCTAACTTCGAACAATATACTCTTGCATCATTTATTAATGAACATTATTTTGATAAGCATATTACTAAATTACGTAATCATTACCATAATAAGCGTGATGCGATTGTAAAGATGTTAGAAGAAAGTAGTTTAAAGGATATGATTACTATTTCTAAGGAAGATGCTGGTCTTCATTTCCTTATCACAATTCATACACATATGTCTGATGAAACACTTATCAATAAGTTAAAAGAAGAAGGAATCCATCTAAGAGCTATTTCTCATTACTATCTTAAGAATATACCTCATACATCACATACCTTCATCATGAACTACTCTTCTATCAATTTAGATAAATTACCACAGGCTATAGAAATATTAGAAAAAATACTTTATTGACATATTTCTTAAAATATATTAAAGTAAGTCATGCAAAAAAAGAATAATGATTTAGGGTATTATTGGAAACGCACAAGCATAGCTTGATAACGAACAACACTTATATTAAGTGTTGTTTTTTTGTGTAATTTCAAGAAAGGAGCATTTTTCCAATGCCTAAAACATTTAAACAAAATTTATTATTTACTGCGATGATGTCATTCTTAATGGTGTATGTCATGATTCTCTTCAACATCTCATTAAATATCGGAGGAATGACAAACCAGGTCTTCTTACTTGCCTTCCACGAAATGATTATCATGTGGCCTGTCGCTTTCTTTTTAGAACTACTTGTTGTTGATTCTTTAGCTCATAAGCTTGCTTTCCGTTTTGTACAGCCTACAGATCGTCCTATTGTGATTACTCTTGCAATTTCATGTATGATTGTTTGTATCATGTGTCCATGCATGAGTTTAATCGCAACTGTATTATTCAAGAACATCGATGTTTCAGTCTGGTTCCAGACAACATTCATGAACTTCCCTGTCGCATTATTATTCCAGATTTTCTATTGTGGTCCTCTGATCCGTTTCTTATTTGGAAAAATCGTACATGAATAAGGTCAGTTTTAAAACTGACCTTATTTTTTTAGTCGATAACTGAGTATTTATATAATGTCAGAATGTATGTATAGTGTTATTCATCAAAGACAAACTATTAAATGTCAATAAATAGTTAAATTTTCTAGAATTTATTGATTTTAT
>NZ_QTUM01000059.1:0-13819 GCF_003435615.1 Catenibacterium sp. AM22-6LB | reverse complement strand
TTTCTACAAAAACTAATTTATCTTCTTATTTCCAGTTTCTGCTTGCAATTCGGGATTTTATTCAATTTACAAATTAGCAATATACCTATAATTTAAAAATTTCTTCAATTACTCCAGAAGATATGCCCTTAAAAACAATTAAATCCACCCAAAAATTATTAAGTAAAGGATTTTTAGATTGTATGGATGAAATAACAGGAATTCTAAAGATTATTTGGGGTAGCAAAAATAAGCATATCCCCAAAATAATCCATATCATGTTTTTTAGATTTTTTTATAGAGTATACAATTAAAACAATTGATAAAATACAAGTTTTAAAGATAAAATATTCCTAAACTAATAATAGCCTGAAGTGTAATAATAGTGTCTTATAATAAAGGCCATTTAAAATCGAATACAATAGAAACAATACCTACTATTATTAATATTGTTGAAATCGTACGAACAATGTATACAGTATTTTTTATTCCAATTGAATCTATAGTGTTTCCAAAAGGAAATATAAAAAATGTTAATCCTAATACTAAAGTCAAAATTTTAGATACAATGATACATTCAGGGTATAAAGCAACCTGCATGATAATTACAAATATACTTATTGTTATAATTAATCCAAAGAAGTATTTATATTTTTTCCAATAATTAAAATATCTTTCTCCCTTGTTTTTACAATCGTCACTACAAAAATCATCTTCTATATTTTTTTTGTTGCAATACTTACATTTTTTCATAATTTTCCTTTCCAAAAAATACTAATGCTTGTTACGTGCTAATCTTACCATGTTTTCATCTAATGTCGTACGTGGATTCTCCAAATTATATTTTTTGGCCCAATCTTTATAATGCTGATCCATGTATTCCTTCAATTCATTAATCGATTTTGTTTTGAATAAATCAATAAGATTCACAGCATCAATAACCTTGATGGTTTCATTTAATTTCAAGATAAATTGAGATGCATTCTCAAGATCAAGGCTTTCAAATAAGTAAGTATTTGTAGTAGTCACAACATTCAAATCTACATAATAATTAAAATAAGTACTAAATACTCCCGCATTACGATGTGCCATGAACCCTTTCATTCCATCTTTTAAAAGTCCAACAGAGGGATTATAGATTCTATTAATAGGTAAAATCTTAATGCTTATAATACTACTGCAAGGAATCAAAATGTCTTCTTTCAATTCATTTCTAAAAACCAAATTATTCTCTTCTAATAGAAGTTGTGGGACATCATCAGTTATACTTCTTAGTAAGAATTGTGCTTGTCTACGATTATTCTTCATTGTAAAACACCTCCATATATTCAATACATAATCATACACAACTTTTCTATAATAAATTATATATATAATATATCGATGTATTCAACTCATTTCACTTTTTCAATAAATCTTTCAATAAGCAAAAAAAGGACAGCTAGAATCTACATCCTAACTATCCTTTCTACATGAATTATTCAATTATAGTTAATTCCTTTGGATAACTATTTAATACCTTACAGCCATCTTCAGTGACCATAACTAAGTCTTCAATACGAACTCCAAAATCACCTTGTAAATAAACACCAGGTTCAATTGAGAAGATCATACCAGGCTTTGCGATAATATCACTTACAGAAGATACATCACCAAATTCATGGACATCCTTACCAATGAAATGACCTAAACGGTGATTGAATTCTTTACCATAACCGGCTTCAGTAATGATATCTCTTGCGACTGCATCAATTTCAGATAATTTCATACCTGGCTTGATAGCAGCTTCAGCTGCTTCATTTGCCTTTAATACAAGATTGTATACTTCTTTCTGCTTTTGGGATACTTCTTTATAGAAGAATGTTCTTGTCATATCAGAACAATATCCTTTATAGATACATCCCATATCAACGATAATAGAATCTCCTGGCTTTAAACGACTATCATCGCATGAATGATGAGGGTTAGCCCCATTGGCACCATAACCCATAATTGGACTAAATGAATGTCCTGATGCACCTAATGACTTGTAATAAGCAAGTAATGCTTCATCCATTTCAATTTCAGTCTTATCTGTTGCAAGTAGTCTTTTTACTTCAGCCATTGCTGTATCATTCATTTCACTTGCTTTAAACATAAGTGCTTTTTCTTCATCATCCTTCTGCATTCTTACTTCATCCACGCATAGTGAACCTAAAACATATTTAGCGTTGACGCGATCCTGTACAGGAATTAAGAAACGTGCTGGCATATTCTTATCTACACCAATCACTTTTGCATCCTTTAAATAATCTGCAAGTAATGCTGGAGCATTATCTGTATCATCAAACCAAGTAATAGGCATACCTAAGTCTTCTCCCACATAGAATAAGTTATTGAAGAATAACTGATGATTTCCTTTTGAAGAAAGAACCATAACATACATTCTTTCACCTGGATGATTGACATAATCTAATAAATAATCGATAGAAACAGGATCAGTAACTAATAGATAGTCAATGCCTCTTTCTTCCATTTTTTCTAATACTTTATTTATTCTCTTCTGATTCATATTCAGTAACCTCAATTCCTAAGTCCTTTAACTGATCATTGTCTACTGGCGTAGGCGCTTTTGACATTGGACAAGTTGCACTTGTATTCTTAGGGAAGGCAATAACGTCTCTTAAAGAATCACATCCACATAATAACATTGCGAAACGGTCTAATCCTAATGCGAATCCAGCATGTGGTGGTGCACCATATCTAAATGCATCCACAAACCAGCCAAACTGTGCATCAATTCTTTCCTGTGTGAATCCTAAAGCCTTGAAAGCACGATCCTGTAATTCTTCTTCATAGATTCTCTGAGATCCGCCACCAAGTTCGAAACCGTTTAAGACGATATCATAAGCATCTGCTAAGCAGTTTGCTGGATCTGTATCAATCTTATCTAGATCAGAATCCTTTGGACGAGTGAATGGATGGTGCATTGCATAGTATCTTCCATCTTCTTCAGAATATTCAAACATTGGGAAGTCAACAACCCATAAGAAGTTGAACTGACGTGGATCATATAATTTTAATTCTTTACCTAAATGATTTCTGATTGCTGCAAGAGCATCACATACAACCATATAATGAGTATCACTCACAAATAGTAATAAGTCTCCTGCCTCAGCATTCATCTTTTCTAATAAGGCGCTCATCTGTTCTTCAGTAAAGAATTTTGCGATAGGTCCAGATACACCCTTATCAGTCACTTTTAACCAAGCAAGACCTTTAGCCTTATATTTCTTAGCAAGTTCAGTTAAAGCATCAATCTTCTTACGTGAATAGTTATCTGCTTCACCCTTGACATTAATACCTTTTACATGTCCTCCTGCAACAAGCGCACTCTTGAATACCGTAAAGTCAACATCCTTCACTGTTTCATTTAAATTAACGAGTTTCAAATCAAAACGTGTATCAGGCTTATCGATACCATAAGTTTCCATTGCATCATGCCATGTCATTCTTGGGAATGGTAACTGAACATCAATGTTCATAACATCCTTCATAACCTTCTTGATTAAGCCTTCACCAATACCAATCACCTGATCAGTATTCATGAAACTCATTTCTACGTCCACCTGAGTGAATTCTGGCTGACGGTCAGCACGTAAGTCTTCATCACGGAAACATCTAGCAATCTGATAATAACGTTCAAAACCAGCTACCATTAATAACTGTTTAAATAACTGTGGAGACTGTGGTAATGCATAGAATGAACCATTATGTACACGTGAAGGTACTAGGAAGTCTCTTGCACCTTCTGGTGTAGATTTATTTAAATATGGTGTTTCGATTTCTACAAATTCTTCACTATCTAAGTATTCATGAATGGCTCTGACAATCTTAGCACGTCTCATGATGTTCTTCTGAAGAGCTGGACGTCTTAAATCAAGATAACGATATTTCATTCTTGTTTCTTCTAATGCATCAGTTTCATCTGCAATAATCATAGGAGTAGTCGCTGCCTTATTGACAATCTTTACTTCTTCAGCCTGGATTTCAATATCACCAGTTGGCATATCTGGGTTCTTAGAACTTCTTTCTACGACAGTACCTTTAATATCAAGAATATATTCGTTCTTAACGTCCTTTAACTGTTCATTGAATGATTCATCAAAGATTACCTGTGTAATACCATGACGGTCTCTTAAGTCTACAAAGACTAAAGCACCTAAGTTTCTCTTTTTAGCTACCCAGCCAATAAGTTCTACTTTTTTATTGACATCAGTGATTCTTAGTTCTCCATTGTTGTGAGTTCTATTCATGTTCATGATCTCCTTCATAATGATTTTCAATATAACTTAAGATATCTTCTAATTTAACTTTACTCTGTTCTTTAGAATGATTGCAGCGAATATTAACATATTCACCCTTTACTTCATCTTCACCAATAATAATAGAAAGATGTGCACCAAAACGGTCACTAGACTTGAATTGTCCTTTTAAGCCTCTACCTGCATAATCCATATCACAAGTAAAGCCATTTGCTCTAAGCATTGTAATGATCTGCATTGCTAAATCTCTTGCTTCATCACCTAATGGCATAACATAAACATCAATACCATTTTCTTCATCTTCTTCGTCATCTAATGCAAGCATCAATCTTTCCATACCAAATGCAAAGCCTACACCAGGAGTTGCAGGACCTCCAAGTTCTTCAACAAGACCATTGTAGCGTCCTCCGCCACCAACAGTAGAACCAGCTCCTAACTTTGGATCATCACTGATGATTTCAAATACTGTATGAGAATAGTAGTCTAATCCTCTTACTAAATTCGTATCTACAACATATTCGATTTCTAAATCATCTAATAAACTGCAGACTTTATCGAAATGTGCTTTCGCTTTTTCGCTTAAATAATCAATTGTACGAGGAGCAGAAGCCATCACTGGATTCTTCGCATCGACTTTACAGTCTAGAATTCTTAATGGGTTCTTTTCAAAACGTGCCTGACAGTCTTCACATAAATCATTAAGCACTGGTCTGAAATGATTCTTTAAAGCTTCTCTATATGCAGTTCTTGATTCATCATCACCTAATGAGTTGATATGTAATTTGATATTCTTAATACCTAATGCTTCAACAATAGTCACTGCCATCAACATACATTCAACATCTACATATGGTGATTCAACACCTAACATTTCTACACCGAACTGGTGGAATTGTCTCTGTCTACCATTTTGTGGACGTTCATATCTGAACATTGGTCCCATATAGTAAACCTTCTGTAATTTTTCAGGTAAAGCATACATCTTATTTTCTACATAAGCTCTTGCAATTCCTGAAGTTCCTTCTGGTCTTAAAGTAAGAGAACGATCTCCCTTATCTTTAAATGTATACATTTCCTTAGTCACTACATCTGTTGTATCACCAACTGCACGGCTAAATAATTCTGTGTGTTCAAAGATTGGCGTACGCATTTCTTTAACGTTGTAATTTGCGGCAACAGTTCTTAATAGCTGTTCCATTTCAATCCATTTTTCTGAATTTTCAGGGGTGATGTCTACTGTCCCTCTTGGTCTATTGTATTTCATAGTTCCTCCTTTATAAAAATAAAAAAACGTCCTTAATCTAAGGACGTTAATACGCGGTACCACCTTAGTTCATGAATAAATCATGCACTTTACTTAGTTATAACGTAACCAACGTGCTTTTTTAAAGCATTCTCCAAAGTGTCCCATAACTTCTCATTAGTCATTTCCACCAGCCATGACCTCTCTATCAATGTCCATTATTTAATCTTCTTCACTGAATATAAGGTGATTATAAATCAAAAGTATATTTAATTCAAGTCACTAATGAATTACACGGCGAATTTCTGCAACACCTTGTACTTTATTCATGTTATCAATTGTATTCTGTAAGATTTCTGCATTTTCTACAGATAACGTTAAACGAATATGAGCATCTAAATCCATGATATTCGCATTAATCTTAAGAATATTAACTTTTACCTGACTTAAGCATGTCACAATATCACTTAATAAATTAGGGCGATCTAATCCAACGACTTCTAGATCCACATTAAAGCGCTTCTGTTCAATATTAGGATAATCCCAATAAACATCAATCAAACGTCCTTTAGCAACACTCTTGACATTTGGACAATCCGCACGATGAATCTTGATACCCTGTCCTTTAGATACGAAACCAACAATCTTATCACCAGGAATAGGATTACAGCATTTAGATAATTGCATCTTTAATCCATCTACACCAGTGACTGCCACACCAATACTCTTCTCATGTTTCTTATTTAATTCCTGAATATTGTTGTTGTGGCGAAGAATTTGAGACAAGTTGTCAAAGAATCCTCTTTTTTGTGGAGCAACCTTATCTAAAAGTGTAGAAGCAGTCGCATGCTTCTTACCTAATGCGAAGAGTACATCGTCAAATGTATTAGCGCCAAATGAGCCAAGATAAGTTCTATAAGTATCAGGACTCATATAAGTCTTTTCATCAAGCTGTCTTGCTCTGATTTCATCTCTAAGAAGTCTTCTTCCTTCTTCAATAATCTGTTTTTTATTTTCTTCTTCATGTTTTGTGATATATTGACGAATCTTATTACGAGCTCCAGCTGTTCTTACGAACTTCAACCAGCCTTCACTTGGACCAGAATTCTTGTTGGTTTTGATTTCTACAATATCAGCTGTTTTTAATTTGGTATCAAAAGGAACCATAACACCATTCACAATTGCTCCAACCGCATGATGTCCAACTTCTGTATGAACACGATATGCAAAGTCAATAGGTGTAGACCCATTTGGTAATTCTACAATACGACCTGCAGGTGTTAAAGCATAAACATTAGCTTCAAAGATATCACGCTGTAAAGTATTATAAAAATCTTTAGCCTCATTATCCTTCATTTCATCACTTACAGTAATGAACTCACTCATCCACTGAAGCTTTTCTCCAATTTCCTTCTGTTCCTGTTTCGCATTATACTTCTTACCTTCTTTATAACGCCAATGAGATGCAACCCCTCTTTCAGCAAGTTCATCCATCTCTTCAGTACGAATCTGGATTTCAAATACATAGCCCTTTTCACCAATCACAGATGTATGTAATGACTGATACATATTAGGTTTAGGCATCGCAATATAATCCTTAAAACGTCCAGGAATTGCACGATATTTCTCATGCATAATACCTAATACTTCATAACATTCATTCTTGGTTTGTACAATAATACGTAAAGCATTTAAATCATAGATTTCATCAAAACGCTTATGTTTATAAACCATCTTTTTATAAATAGAATAAATATGCTTAGCACGGCCCTTAATACGATAACTAATGCCAGTTCCTTCTAAGTTCTTTTCAACTGACTTAATCATTGCATCAACAGAATCTTTTCTTTCACTCTTCTTCTTATCAAGAAGCGCCGCAATTTCTTTATAAGCTTTAGGATCAAGATATAATAAACATAAATCTTCTAATTCTACACGAATATCATTAATACCTAAACGATGAGCAATTGGCGCATAGACTTCTAATGTTTCTCTAGAAATACGCTGTTGCTTATCCGGTCTCATATACTGAAGCGTACGCATATTATGAAGTCTATCAGCTAATTTAATCAAGATAACACGAATATCCTTAGCCATCGCAATATAGATCTTACGATGATTTTCAGCATGGAAATCACTTTCTTCCATATAAGGCATCTTAGTGATCTTAGTAACACCCTCTACTAGAGTAGTAACTTCTTCACCAAATCTCTCAACCATTTCTTCTCGAGGCACATCACAATCTTCCATAACATCATGAAGAAGTCCTGCTGCAATAGTAATTGGTCCAGTCTGAAGTGTTGCAAGAATATAAGCAACCCAGATCAAATGAATTGTATAAGGTTCACCACTTCTTCTTTTCTGTTCCTTATGCTTCACCATAATAAAGTCATAAGCCTTTTGAATCAGGGCCAAACTTTCTTCTTTTGTGATATATGTTTTTACAAGAGCAAGGACGTCGTCGTAACTCATTGGGTCCCCTGCGCCTTTATATTTCATAATAACACCCCCTCATGTATCATCTCAATTATAACATAATTCACTACTAACATGAAGAGACTAAGAAAGGAATAATACAAATATCACTTCATTTATTCTGATATTTACTATTCATTTATGAATAATACAAACAAAATAAAAAAACTCCCAAAGGAGTTTCTATTAGTATTTAACCTGTGAATAGATGTTGTATTTACTTAGTTTTTCAGTAGCTTTTAATTCTTCTAATTCAATCACGAATTCCATACCTACAACTTCTCCACCCATTTCTTCAATAAGTGCAGCAGCAGCTTCTACAGTTCCACCAGTTGCAAGTAAATCATCAACGATTAATACTTTCATACCTGGTTTAATACTGTCTTTATGCATGAAGATTTCATTTGATCCATATTCTAAATCATACTTCTTGCTGACAGTTTCTCTAGGTAACTTACCTGGCTTTCTGATTGGTACAAAGCCACATCCTAATTCTAAAGCGACAGGACATCCAAAGATAAATCCTCTTGATTCAGGACCTACAACTACGTCAACTCCTAAATCCTTTGCATGTGCTGCTAAATCATCAATACAAGCTTTGAATGCATCCTTATCTTCTAATAAAGGTGTCACATCTCTAAAAATAATTCCTTCCTTTGGAAATCCTGGAATAGATGCAATATGTTGTTTAAAATCCATAACGAATCCTCCTATACATTATTTTATTATATCATCACACAATCATGATTGACATAAAATCTTGAAAATTAATCCTTACAGATTAACTAAATTATAAGATATCCTCAACAATAAAGTTAATAGATTTATTGCCTCTAAAGACATTGATAGATAAAGTACCAACTAGAGTCATAGAATCTTTATGAACAAGTTCATCATATAATTGTCCTTTATTAAAAGCAAGGGCAGAGACCTGATTATCTCCTAAATGAAACTTTAAATGTTTACCTTCAGATAAACGGTCTACTTGATGACATGATACATCTTCTAGAATAAATAATGGTGCTTTATTTTCTTCACCAAAAGGAGCAAGTAA
Source organism: Catenibacterium sp. AM22-6LB (assembly GCF_003435615.1). Classification (NCBI taxonomy): domain Bacteria; kingdom Bacillati; phylum Bacillota; class Erysipelotrichia; order Erysipelotrichales; family Coprobacillaceae; genus Catenibacterium; species Catenibacterium sp. AM22-6LB. The sequence continues at coordinate 4,764 of NZ_QTUM01000059.1, read as the reverse complement.
ATCAAGTGACTCAACATTAGGAATTGTTGTATCAGTGAGTGTAATAGGAATAACTGATTCACTGGCTTCAAAATGGCATCCTTTTATATCATTCATAAGGGCATCATAGACTAAAGGATAGTTAGACTTAGTAATAGTAAAACCTCCTGCTTTTGCATGACCTCCATATTGCACAAAAAGATCTTCATGATGAGTAAAGAAATTATAAATATTAAAGCCATCAATTCCTCTTGCACTTCCTTTATATATTTCTTCTTTAGGATTATAATGCATGACAAAGGCTGGTTGTTCATATTCTCTTGTATATTTACCTGCCACTAGACCTACTAATCCTTCATGCATATTCTCTGAGCCATAAAATAAACAAGATGAAGATGTATCAGTCACTGCTTCTTTATATAAAGAAGTTGTCATAGATTGTCTTTTAGAGTTGATTTTAGACGCATAATTAGAAATCTTTTCTAAATAAGCAGGGTCTGCTTCTTTTAAGAAATATTTAACTAAATAAACAGGATTCACTAGTTCTGGTAAGCGTCCAAAGGCATTAATACGAGGAGCTATTGTGAAACCTATAGTTGTGACATCATAATTCCTATTCCCTTTTAATAGTTCTAAAGAAGAGTATTTATATTGCTTCATAAACTGTAAACCACGTCTTACTAGGCTTCTATTTTCATCTAGTAATGGCATCATATCAGATATAGTTGTAATAGATGCTAGAGTGAATAAATAAGGGTCATGATGCTTTAAAAGAGCCGCCGCAAGCTTATAGGCAATAAAACCACCACATATCTCTTTAAATGGATATTTAGGAGACATTTTAGTATGAATGATTGAATAAGCGACAGGAACTTCACCATCAAAGGCATGATGATCAGTAATAATGACATCAATACCTAATTCCCCTGCTTTTTCTACTGCATCAAATGCTTTGATTCCATTATCTACAGTAATAATGAGAGAGTAGCCCTTCTCTGCCATCTGTTCTACTCTTGTTGTGTTAAGTCCATAACCATCAGTAAAGCGGTTAGGAATATGATATCCAACTTCTACTCCTCTTTCATGAAAAGCTTGTACAAGAATAGTGGTTGCTAGAATACCATCACAGTCATAATCTCCATAAATACAGATTTTTTCTTTATTTGCGATTGCTTCTTCAATACGTTCTAATGTTTCATCTGCTTCTTCAAATAAAGAAAAATCATGATATACAAGATGAGGATCCATAAAGGATTTAAATTGTTCTTGATCTATTTTTTTACTTTCTATTACTTTAGCCATCAAAGAATTAACACCATATGTCTGTATAATTTCATTAGTATGACTTAGTTCTATCGTTTTATATTTCATAATTAACCTCTTAAAAAATTACTACCTATTCATCTTAATCAATATAGAGATAAAAGTCAAAATAAGTGTTCTAATCAAAAAGTGGCTTTTAGGCCACTTTTAATAGAAATAATAAGTTATTTCATGATCAGACTCTGAAAGTCTGCTAAGTTTTTAGTTTCTGCTTCCTTAATGACTTTAGCTTGTAGATATTCAAAAATTGTAGAGAACTGTAAAGACATAATATCATCAATCATATCACAAAAAGTAATAGCAATTTTATTTCTCCATACTACATTTCTGAGATAATCTTCAATTTCTGCTGCAACAATCTTTTCTACGCCATCCTTCTGAAACTCATAGGCTTTTGCTTGAAGGATAAATACAACTTCATCAGGAAGCGGTTTTGATAAATCTATATCCATATTCTTACGCTCCCACGAATACTCATTATATAAGAATTGTGAGGCGATGAAAAGACTTAATTATGATTTTGTAGTGACATAATGAATAAGCTGTGTAATGCATAATACAACTAAATTCACAATTACAATAGACGCTCCAGTTGGGGCTGCATAGAGGTATGAAATAGATAAACCTACAATAAAACAAATAGAAGAAAGAATGGCAGAAGAAATTACTACATGCTTGAAATCCTTGCAGAAATACATGGATGTAAGACATGGGAAAATTGTTAAGCTTGAAATAAGAAGTGCCCCCATCATACGCATACCTAATACTATTGTAAGTGAACAAAGTATTGCGATAATGATATTGTAGAATTCTACGTTAATACCAGTGCTTTTCGCAAAATCTTCATCAAACGTCAATGCAAACATCTTATGATAAGAGAAAATATAAAGAATAAGTACAATAAGAGATAAAACAATACTTATAATCATATCTTGATTATTAAGTGAAAGGATACTACCAAATAAGTAATTATTGATATCTGTATTTACACCTTTTGTAAGTGATATAGCCATAATACCAATCGCAAGTGAACTAGATGATAAAATCGCAATAGCACCATCACCATGAATATGATGATTGTTGTTAAGTTTAAGTATCATTACAGCCGCAATTACTGCCACTGGTACAGCTAAATAAAGTGGTGCCACTCCTAGTACTGTCGCAATCGCAAAACTTCCAAAAGAGACATGGGATAAACCGTCACTGATCATCGCATTCTTTCTTAAGACAAGATTTACACCTAACATCGCAGCACATAATGAAATAAGTAAACCAACAATAAAAGCACGAATAATAAATGTATAGTTAAACATATGGAGTAATGTATTCATTATTTAACTTCCTCCATTCTATAGTTATTTTTATCTAAATGAAGAATCTTATTACCAATCACTTCATGAGACGCTAAATCATGAGTAATCATGATAATTGTTAAACCTTTTTGATGAAGTTCTTTTAAAACAGTATAGAATTCTTCTTTAGAATCATAGTCTAAGTTATTAGAAGGTTCATCAAGTACTAAACATTCTCTTGTTGCACATAGTGCTCTTGCAAGTAAGACCTTCTGTCTTTGCCCTCCAGATAGTTCCCCAAAGGAATTGTTTTTAAGGTTTTCTATATGAAGTGTTTTTAAGCATTCTACTGCAAGTTTCTTTTCTTTTGAATTAAAGAAAGGACGATACCCTACTCTATTTAATGCGCCTGATAAGACTATTTCATATACTGAAGCAGGAAAATGACGATCCACCTTTGTTTCTTGAGGCATATAACCTATTTCTCTTTCATTCAAATAATATGTAATCTGCCCGTCCATTGGCTTAATAAGTCCTAATAATCCCTTGATCAGGGTACTTTTACCTGCACCATTTTGTCCTAGTACAGTAATAAAATCACCTTGATTTATATCAAAAGAGAGATCATTGATTACTTCTTGATTATCATAACCTAGATGCAAATGATCTACTTTTATAAGTGTCTTCATTGAAGTGCCTCCTTTACTGCCTTTGCGTTTTTACGCATGATTGAAACATATGTTTCACCATTATCAAAATCCTCTGCACTCACATTATGCATACTTTGAATAGTACATACTTTTGCACCTGTTTCTTCAGAAATAGTACGAGCAATCTGTCCATTGGATAATTCGATCTTAAAGATCACAGGATTGTGATCCTTCTTGACCTTATCAATTAAATAGGAAATAGTAGATGCACTTGGTTCAGTCTGTTCAGAACATCCTGGAAATGCAGCACTATATGTAAGACCATATTCTTTCGCAAAATAAAGCAGAGGGAAACGATCTCCTACAACTATATCTTTTCTTTTTGCCTGCTTGACTATTTGTTTAAAACTAGAATCAACAGATGCAATCTGTTTAATATAGTTTTCTGTATTCTCATTAAATTTTGATGCATGTTTTTGATCGAGTGCACACATTCTCTTATTTAAGCCATAAACAATTTCTATTGCATTTTTAGGACTTGTCCAGACATGTTCATCATATTCTTCTTCATGTTCATCATGTTCTTCATGTTTTTCTTCTTCCATCCCTTCCACATGTTCTTCATGCTGAAGATGAGACACAAGATCCAACATTTTAACTATTCTTTTAGAGTCCATATCGGCTAGCAAGCTATCCACCCATTCATCTGATTCTCCACCTACATAAAAAAATAAATCGCTCTCTTTAATCGCAACCATATCTTGTGGTGAAGGTTCATAAGAATGAGAATCCATACCCGGTTTAATAAGCATCTTTATAGATATATCTTGATCATTTTTAATAATTGCACGAACAAAATCATAACAAGGAAAGTTAGTGACAACGATATTAAATGATTTCTTTTTAGTTTCTGTTGTACAACCTGTCATCAATAATAAAGAGAGAATAAACAAACTAATCTTTTTAAGCATGGATAGCCTCCCTGCACTCTTTACATAAGCCCACAATTGTAGAATCCTTACAATCAATTTCAAAACCATGGTCCTCTAATAAATGTGTACGAATGATATCCATGAAATCACATTCTAAATGCGCAATCTTACCACATCTCTTGCATAATAAGTGAAGATGGTGATTACATTTTTCTTCTCTTGTATATTGGTAATAAACACTATCTTCTTCTGAAAGTGTATGTTTTTGTATGAGTCCCTGCTGTGATAGTTTATCTAGATTACGATAAACTGTAACAAGATTTACATTTAATCCCTGCTCAACTAATGCCTCATAGATATCTTTAGCACACAAGCGATGATCTTCATTATTCTTCATATATTCAATAATACAGTCTTTGTATTTTGTACGATATTGTTTCATAGAATGCCTCCTATGCAAATGATTTGCATATTGTATTATAATGATTCTTATTCCTATGTCAACGAATATGCAAATGATTTGCATGTAATAAGAAAGTAGACTAACCTATCACTAGGCTAGTCCCTTATCAAACCGTACGTGCACTA
>NZ_QTUM01000058.1:0-15651 GCF_003435615.1 Catenibacterium sp. AM22-6LB | reverse complement strand
ATCAATAATGAATCGATAGAATTCATTAACTGATTACGTACATATTATACGAGGGGAGATAAGTATGTTAGATTTACAGGTAGAAATATTTATTTTAGTTGGAATAGGCTATCTTATTTCTAAACTAGGATTATTTAATAAACAGACTCGTAAACAGGTCACTGATTTAGTATTAAACATTGTATTACCTGTGGCTACTGCCAAGAGTTTCTTAATTAAACTCACACCAAGTATTATGAAGACAACTCTTGTGGTATTTTTAGTATCTATTGGTATACAGGGTCTTTATTTTATTATTAATAAGACAGCTTATAATAATCAGGAAGAAACAAAGAAGATCAACTTACAGTATGCGACTATGGTATCTAATGCAGGTTTTATGGGGATGCCATTTGCACAGGGGTTATATGGTGATATGGGTTTACTTTATGCTTGTATTTATTTGATACCACAAAGAGTATTTATGTGGAGTTATGGTTTGTCCCATTATACAAAAGCTGATTTTAAGACAATGGTGAAGAAAGTTGCGTTACATCCATGTCTTATTGGGATTTATTTTGGTATAGTATTTATGATCATGTATTCATTAGGGTATACACTACCTTCTTTTGTGACGACAACTATGAGTTCTATAGGAGGATGTAATACCGCATTAAGTATGATTGTGATAGGAAGTATATTAAGTGATGTAGAACCTAGAGAAATATTGGATAAGGAATGTATTTATTATTCTTTTATTCGTTTAATTATGATTCCAGTGATTACTTATCTATGTTTAAGATGGACATCACTTGATCATATTGGTATTGGTGTATCAGTAGTATTGGCTGCGATGCCTGCACCAAGTACATGTGCAATGCTGGCAAATAAGTATGATAAGAACCCAGAATTCGCTTCTAAGCTTATTTTTGTATCTACTGCATTTTCTTTAGTCACATTGCCACTTATTTCATTGATGATTACTTTATAATTAATGAATAATGGTATATAATGACAATAATCTATGAACAAGGAGTATATATATGATTGATATCGCAAGATTAAGAGAAGATCCTGAAGCTGTTAGGGAAAATATTAAAAAGAAGTTTCAAGATCATAAGCTTCCTTTAGTTGATGAAGCATTAGAATTAGACAAACAGTATAGAGCTGCTATCACAAGAGCATCTGAACTTCGTAGTATGAGAAATAAATTGTCTAAAGAAATTGGACAGTTCATGCGTGAAGGTAAGAAAGAAGAAGCTGCTGAAAATAAGAAGAAAGTTGGAGAAATGGCTGAAGAATTAAAGTCATTAGAAGAAGTTGAAAAAGAATCTGGAGATAAATTAAGAGAAGTCATGATGAAGATTCCTAACTTCTTAGATCCTACTGTACCAATCGGTAAAGATGACAGCGAAAACGTAGAAATCACTAAGTATGGTGATCCAGTAGTACCTGATTATGAAGTTCCATATCATACAGATATTATGGAATCATTTGATGGTATTGATCTAGATGCAGCAGGTAGAGTTGCAGGTAATGGTTTCTATTATTTAATGGGTGATATTGCTAGATTACATTCTGCAGTATTAGCTTATGCAAGAGACTTCATGATCAACCGTGGATTCACTTATTGTGTACCACCATATATGATTAGAAGTAATGTTGTTAATGGTGTTATGTCATTTGAAGAAATGGATGCCATGATGTATAAGATTGAAGGAGAAGACCTATACTTAATTGGTACTTCTGAACATTCAATGATTGGTAAGTTCATTGGCGAATTATTAGATGAAGACAAATTACCATATACTTATACTTCATATTCACCATGTTTCAGAAAAGAAAAAGGTGCTCATGGTATTGAAGAACGTGGTGTTTATAGAATTCATCAGTTTGAAAAACAGGAAATGATCGTTGTATGTAAACCAGAAGAATCTAAGATGTGGTTTGAAAAGTTATGGAATAATACTGTAGATTTATTTAGATCTTTAGATATTCCAGTAAGAACACTTGAATGTTGTTCTGGTGACTTAGCAGACTTAAAGTCTAAGTCATTAGACGTTGAAGCTTGGTCTCCAAGACAGAAGAAGTATTTTGAAGTAGGAAGCTGTTCTAACTTAACTGATGCACAGGCTAGAAGATTAAATATCAGAATCAATGGTAAAGATGGTAAGTATTACGCACATACTTTAAATAATACTGTTGTTGCACCACCTAGAATGTTGATTGCGTTCTTAGAAAATAACTTAAATGAAGATGGTACTGTTTCTATACCAGAAGCATTAAGACCATACATGGGTGGTACTGAAAAACTAGTTCCTAAGAAATAATGTGAAAGGAGATGTAAAATCTCCTTTTTCTTGCATTTTATAATAATTATGTTATAATCAATTTTGCCATTACAATAAACATGTCTGAACCATGTCAGGACCGGAAGGTAGCAGCATTAAGGGCCTCTGTTTGTGTGTAATGGCACTTTTTTTTATATAAATGGAGGAAACTATAAGTAACTAAAAATATTAACTATTGTGTTCGATTGTGTTTAAATTTACTCATAGAGGTAGTGTTAAAATGAACACATCAAATATCACAAATTATAAATTAAAGGATTTTGCTGAACTTTTAGGCGTATCTGTTAAGATATTATAACGTTGAGATAGAGAAGGAACTTTAAAGGCAAACCGAATCCAAACTAATAGGCACTATTATACTTATAATCATCATTTACTAAATCAAGTTACATTTTTAAGATAGTTCTGTAATGTAAAAGAATTATTTGAATACCCACAAACCACAGGATAGTAAAAATTAAATTATATAAACGCCTATAAATCGGCGTTCATGAAGCTGAACTTGATGCATAGATTTTCCATTTGTACTATAATTAGATTAGAAATCAGATGAAGAACTCATGCAGGATATTGTTTCAATACTTCATGTGTTTTCCTGCAGGCTGTAAGGGCGTCATAAGTATAAAAAAACAGATAGAAAGGGATGAGGAAATTGCTGAAGAGCTTCAAAACGGAAATAAATCCGACAGATGAACAGAAAGTCAAGATTCGTAAAACAATAGGTGCTTGCAGATTTATCTATAACTTCTATCTTGCTCATAATAAGGAGCTTCATGAAAGTGGCAAAAAGTTTATGAGCAGCAGCCAGTTTAGAGTATGGCTGAACAATGAGTATCTTCCTAGCCATCCAGAATGTTCCTGGATCAAGGAAGCTTATTCGAAATCGGTAACACAGGCAGTAAATAATGGACAGACAGCATTTAAAAAATTCTTTGATCATAAGAGCGCCTTTCCAAAGTTTAAAAAGAAAGGCAGATCTGATGTGAAAATGTATTTTGTAAGGAATAATCCAAAAGATTGTCACTGCGAAAGACACAGAATCAAGATTCCGTCACTTGGCTGGGTACGCATCAAAGAGAAAGGATATATTCCAACTACAAAAGATGGATACGTAATTAAGAGCGGTCATGTCTCAATAAAGGCTGACAGATACTATGTTTCAGTTCTTGTAGAAATCCCAGATAAAAGGACAGCCAATAATTCCAGTAAAGGAATTGGCATTGACCTTGGATTAAAGGACTTTGCGATTGTCTCTAATGGCAAAACTTATAAGAACATCAATAAATCTGCAAAACTAAAGTAGCTTGAAAAAAAGCTTGTTCGAGAACAGAGAAGTCTTTCTCGAAAGTATGAAAATCTAAAGAAAGGAGAGTCCACTCAAAAAAGAAATATACAGAAACAAAAGCTTAAGATACAGAAGCTTCATCATAGAATTGACAATATTCGTACTGATTACATCAATAAGATAATCGCAGAGATAGTGAAAACCAAGCCATGTCATATAACGATTGAAGATCTAAACGTATCAGGGATGATGAAGAACAGACATCTTTCAAAGGCAGTTGCTTCGCAGAAGTTTTATGAATTTAAGACAAAGCTTCAAGCTAAATGCAAAGAGAATGGAATTGAACAACGAACAGTAGATAGATGGTACCCATCATCTAAGACATGTCACTGCTGCAAGAATATCAAGAAAGATTTAAATCTTTCAGATAGACTTTTCAGATGTGACTGTGGCTATATCGAAGACAGAGATTTCAATGCTGCACTTAATCTGAGAGATGCTACAACTTACGAAGTTGCATAGATGAACGCAAACGTAGGTATGTACCGAAGGCTATTTCGGGAATTTACGACTATGGAGTGCACTAGAACTTGTGAGTAGATATGATTTCGGTCAATCCAAAGCATGCACGATGACATAGTAAGTAATGTTCGTGAGAACTTACATTATCTCGATGTGAGTATATTTAATCACATTTTGAGTGGCAGTCATAGTATGAATGATGAAGAATATATGGCTGAAGCATTAAAAGAAGCAGAAATTGCAATGAGTGAAGATGAAGTACCTATTGGATGCATTATTGTCTATGAAGGACAAATCATTGCACGTACACATAACCAGAAGGAAACCTTAAAGAAAGCTACAGGACATGCTGAAATATTAGCTATTAATCAAGCAAGTGAGTATCTTAATTTATGGCATTTAGATGGCTGTACAATGTATGTAACATTAGAACCATGTATGATGTGTACAGGGGCTATTATACAAAGTCGTATGAGTCGTTTAGTGATTGGTGCAAATGTGAGTAAATGGCCTGGATATATTAAGTTAATAGAGAATAATCCTGTAAATCATCATCCTGATGTACAACAGGGGATTTTAAAGGAACAGTGTGCTACAATAGTATCAGAGTTCTTTAAACGTAAAAGGAGGAAATAACTATGGATTCTTATTATAGTAATAAGATGAGTTATGGTGAGTTCTTTAGTTCAACCATGAAATGGATGGCTGTGGCTTTAGGAATCACTACAATCACTTCATTTCTATTCTCATTCTTACATCTTGAATTAATGTTTGGTGCTTCTTATTTCATTTTTATGATTGTATGTTCTATTGTAGAAATAGGATTAGTACTCATGCTTAGTAAAACAGTGAAAGATATGGCTATAGAGAAGGCTAAGACATATTATGTTGCTTATTCAGTAATTAATGGGATTGTGCTTTCTATGTGGTTGAATTATGTTGTACCAGGTGTAGCAGTACTTGCCTTTGCAGTGACAGCTGTTTATTTTGGCTTACTTTATACAGTGACACAGCATACTAATAATAATTTCATTGGTATAGGAAAGGTCTGTTTAATGGCTTTACCAGTTCTTATGATTGCGTATATCTTATTGATCTTCATTTCAGCACCAGGTCTTTATTATCTTGTGGTATTCCTTGATCTTGCAGTCTTTACTGGACTTACTCTTTATGATTTTAAGCATATCGAATATGCCTATGAAGTTGCACCTCAGGAAGCATTACAAGGTGTGGCATTGCTTTGTGCATTACAGCTCTATATGGATTTCATCAACATTTTTATTGATATATTGATGTTAGTAAGTGATAATAATTAAGGTGCTAAGGCACCTTTTTTTATGTATAATAAAGAAAGGAGTTGAGGAAGATGGCATATAAATCATTATATAGAACATACCGTCCACAGACATTTAAAGATGTAGCTGGACAGGAAGCAATTATTACTACATTAAAGCATGCAATAGATGAAAAGAAGATTGCTCATGCATATTTATTTTGTGGTCCACGTGGAACAGGGAAGACAACTGTCGCAAAGTTATTAGCTAAGGCAGTTAATTGTACAGGTGATCCTAAACCATGTGGTGAATGTGAAAATTGTAAACAGATTGAAAATGGAACACATCCAGATGTCATTGAAATAGATGCTGCCAGCAATAATGGGGTAGAAGAAGTAAGAAGTCTGATTGATAAGGTGAAATATGCACCGACACAGGGACAATATAAAGTTTATATCATCGATGAAGTACATATGATGTCACCTGGCGCTTTTAATGCACTATTAAAGACATTAGAAGAACCCCCTGCACATGTCATCTTTATTCTTGCGACAACAGAACCACATAAGATCTTACCTACTATTATTTCTAGATGTCAGAGATTTGATTTTACACGACTCACTGACCAGGAAATGGTACAAAGAATGCAGTATGTCTTAAAAGAGGAAGGTAAGACATATGATGATGGATCCTTAGAATTAATCGCCAGACTTGCGAATGGTGGGATGAGAGATGCATTATCTATCCTTGAACAATGTCTTGCATATAATGATGATCATTTAAGCATTAATGATATTCATACTATTTATGGTATTGTATCCATGGATGATAAGACAAACTTATTGAAGGTTTTATTATCTAAGAATATGTCTGAATCTTTAAAGATATTAGATAAGATGGATAAGAGTGGTATCGATATTAAGAGATTAACATTTGATTTAATTGATATATTAAAAGACATAGTTGTTTATAGGAATACAAAAGATGTTTCTATTATGTCAGTCATGACACAGAAAGACTTAGAAAACATTGTGCCTTATATTTCAAGTGATGAATGTTTTAATTTTATTGATATATTGATGGATGCAAGTGAGAAGTATATCAGAGCCACTGATCCACATATTTATTTTGAACTTGCATTATTAAGACTATGCAATCAAGAATATGCACCAAGTCAGAAGATTGAATATACACCTATTAAAGAAGAACCTGTAAAACCTGTAGAAGTAAAGAAGGTTGAAGTCAAAGAAGAACCAATCGAAGAAATTATAGAAGAACCTGTCTTTGAACCAATTGAAGAAGAGATAGTAGAACCAGTTATTGAAAAGAAGGTTGAACAACCAGTACCTCAATTCAATTATGAAAAGAAAGAAGAACCAGAAACATATGCATCAGATGATAATATCGATGTAGATCCAAGTGATATATTAAATATTCTTGTACAGGCAGATCGTAAGATCTTAAATGAAGTACAGGAGAAGTGGCCAGTGATTAGACGTTATATGGCTAATATGAATACAGCCAAAGCAGCAAGTATGTTATCACAGGGGCATCCTGTAGCTGCTTGTAGAGATGGTTTAATTATTGAGTTTGAATTAATGCCTGATGTGAATGCTGCAAACTATTATAAGAACTATAAACAGTTATCATCTTTAATTAAGGATGTATTAGGACATGAATATAAATTCATTGGTATGCAGCATGATGCATGGTTAGAGATGAGACAACATTATATTCAGCTTGCAAGAAGCAAACAGCTTCCTCAGGCGAGACCAATCACATTAAAACATATTGATGGATATGATTTAAAAAGAGTAGATTTGAATGATGCACAGAAGTATGCTTTAGATATGTTTGGCGAAGATATTGTAGAATTTAAGGAGGATTAAAAATGGATTTCAATTCGCTTTTAGAAACCGCAAAGAAAATGGGTGAAACAGCCTCAAACCAACAAAAAGAATTAGAAAATAAGAGTTTTAGTTTTTCTTGTCAGAATAATTTGATTACAGGTAAAATCAATGGTAAGTATCAGATCACTGAATTACATATCAGTCAGGATCTTATGGACGATAAAGATATGTTAGAAGACTTGATGATGATTGCGATTAATCAGGGAATCAGTCAGGTAGAAAAGGAGAAAGAGGATAATATGAAATCCCTCACTGGTGGATTAGATTTATCTTCTTTTATGTAATATGGAATATCCAAAGAGTTTTGAAGAGTTAATGACATGTTTTAAAATGTTGCCAGGTATTGGAAACAAAGGTGCTGAAAGAATGGCTTATGCGATTTATGATATGTCAGAAGAAGATGTAAAAAGATTCTCACAGGCACTGACTTCATTTAAAGAAAACGTTCATACATGCCCTATATGTGGTAATTTAAGTGAAGGAGATAAGTGTGAAATATGTTCCGATCACGAAAGAGATCAGTCTACAATATGTGTTGTAGAATCTCCTAAGGATGTCTTTGCGATGGAAAAGATGAAAGAGTACCATGGGTTATATCATGTATTAGGTGGTACAATTTCTATTATGGATGGCAAGACTATGGATGATTTGAACATCATGAGTTTATTTGATCGTATTACTCCTGATACAAAAGAAGTAATTATTGCGACAAATGCGACAAGAGAAGGGGAAACAACTGCACTCTTCCTTGCAAAGCTATTAGATAAAAAAGGTGTCAATACAACACGTATTGCGCATGGTTTACCAATTGGAAGTTCTCTTGACTATGCAGATGAACTCACATTATTAAAATCATTTGAGGGTAGAAAGAAAGTTTAATCAAGGGGGCTATAATATATTGTTGTAGCCCTTTTGTATTGAGGATAAAATAATGAAAGCTTACATAAAAGTAAAAAAAGATTATAATTCTGGACTTGTAGTAGGCCATAGTCTTGAAATGCAGAAAGCTATTAATGGATTCAATGAATTAGCATGTGAAATAGAACCTTATTACTCACTCAATGATATTTACGATCAAATCACTAAAGAGGATATAGTAGTAGATTATCTTATACAGTGTGAAAATGTATTTAAGAAGATTGGAATAACGCATCCTCATGTTGATAATTATCCAGAATGTCTCAAAGAATTTTTAGGAAGAAAGATATGGAAAGATACAATTAATTCTATTTCTTCAGACGAAAAGAAATGGTCAGCAGGATGGTTTGTGAAACCCGTTGATAGTAAAGTATTTACTGGTAAAGTGATATCAAGTATTAAGGATTTAATAGGCTGTGGGGCTTATAATGATAATCTTGAAGTTCTCTGTAGTGAAGCTGTTGAGTTCATGCGTGAGTGGCGCTGCTTTGTATATTATGATGAAATTATAGATGTGCGTCCTTATAAAGGTGATTGGCATTATAACTATAATCCTGATGTACTTGACCAGATCATGAATCAATTTACACAATGGGATGAAAGACCTATGGCATGTTCTATTGATATAGGTGTTACTAAAGATGGAAGAACCTTATTAATAGAATGTAATGATGCCTATTCTTTAGGGGCATATGGATTAGAAGACTATAAATATGCAAAACTGTTATCAGCAAGATGGTCACAGTTATTAAATAGAGAAGATGTCTTTGATTATCGAAAGTATAGAGAAGGTAATGAATAACCTTCTTTTTAATTATGGAAAAAACATTGTAAATCACATATAATATTAATGTTTGAAGGAGTGTATGATATGAGTTTATTTATTACTTTTGAAGGTGGAGAAGGCAGTGGTAAAACGACTATTGCAAAGATGTTACATAAACAGTTTATTGAAGAAGGATATAATATCACTTTTAGTAGAGAACCTGGTGGTGTAGATATTGCAGAACAAATCAGAGATGTGATTACTGATGTCAATAATACGAAGATGGATGCAAGAACTGAAGCATTACTTTATGCAGCAAGTAGAAGACAGCATTTAGTAGAAAAAGTACTTCCTGTATTAAAGGAAGATGGTATTGTGATATGCGATCGTTTTATTGATAGTTCTTTAGTTTATCAGGGAATTGGAAGAGGTATTGGCGTAGATAATATCTACAACATGAATCTTTTTGCGACAGATGGTATTCTTCCTGATTTAACTATTTTCTTTGATGTAAAACCTGAAGTTGCTTTAAAGCGTATTACAGGAGATAGAGAAGTCAATAGATTAGATTTAGAATCATTGGATTTTCATCATAAAGTATATGATGGTTATCAAATGATCTGTGATAAGTTCCCAGATAGAATTGTGAAGGTAGACGCCTCTTTACCAGTTGAAGAAGTATATCGTCAGGTTTATGAAATTGTAAAGGATAGACTATGAAAGAATTCTTAAAAGAAACACAACCTATCTTCTATCGTATCTTAGAGAAGAGTTTTAAAGAGAATAAAAAGACTCATGCATTTCTTCTAGTAGGGGATCATACGGATGATATTGCGACATTTATTGCCCAGTCTTATATATGCCATGAAGATACACTAGCGTGTGAAACTTGTGATGACTGTATACGAATTAAAGAATGTCTTTATCCTGATATGATTGTATGTGATGGTAAAGAGAGTTCTATTAAGAAATCTGATATTGATCATATTCAGGAAGAGTTTGTGAAATCAAGTGTAGAGAATAATGGAAAAGTATATATTCTTAAAAATATTGATAATGCGACAACTCAGGCAATGAATAGCTTATTAAAGTTCTTAGAAGAACCTGTAGAAGAAGTATATGCAATCCTTACAACAAAGAATATTAATAAAGTACTACCTACTATTCAATCTAGATGTCAGGTGATTAAATTACTTCCTGAATCTAAGCATTCTTTAGAATTAAAACTAAAGAATGAAGGGGTGGATGAAGAAGACTCTATGGTTCTTCCTCATCTGTTTGATTCGATTGAAGAATGTAATGAATATAAGGATAGTGAGTTATATTTTGATGTTAAGAATTATGTATTCTACTTTATTGAAGATTTATATATGAAACCATCTGATTTATTGATCAATTTGCAGATAAACCTAGGTAAGAAGTATAAGAAGAATAAAGAAGCTTATGCATTATTCTTAAATCTTCTGGTGTTAGGTATGAGAGATATGTTTCACGTGAAACATTCCATACCTGTATTATTTGTGAAACATAAAGATTTCTTTGAGAAGATGCCAGAAGATGGTAAAATATTACAGAAAATAGAAATTATATTAGAATATACTGAAAAACTCAACAATAATGTCAATCTTGCATTATTACTAGATGGTATGGTATATAAAGTATTGAAGGGAGTTTGATGAAATGGATAAATTAGCGGCTGTTAGATTTAATAGCGCTGGTAAATATTATTACTTCTCTACAGACTTAGATGTCAAAAAAGGAGATAAAGTAGTAGTAGAAACTGTAAGAGGACTAGAAATGGGAGAAATCATTACGGATCTTGCAGACTTATCAGAATTTAAATTAGATAACGAATTAAAAAGAATTAAACGTGTAGCGAATAGAGCAGACATTGAAGTATATAATATAAATAAAATTAAGGCACAAAAATCATTTGAAATCTGTAAAGAAATCATTGCGGAAACAAACCTTGATATGCATTTAATCAATTGCGAATATACATTAGATGCTTCTAAGGTGATCTTTATGTATACATCTGATGAACGTGTAGACTTCAGAGATTTATTAAAGAAACTTGCTAGTGTTTTTAAATGTCGTATTGAATTGAGACAGGTAGGACCTAGAGATAAAGCTAAAATAGTGGGTGGTATTGGAAATTGTGGCTTACCACTATGTTGTAACTCATTCTTAGGTGAGTTTGATGGTGTATCTATCAATATGGCTAAGAATCAGTTACTTGCGATTAATATTGATAAGATTTCAGGTGTTTGTGGACGTTTATTATGCTGTTTAAAGTATGAAGATGAAGCCTATAAGGAAGTTAAAAAGAAATTCCCTAAGATTGGTTCATTTATTCGTTATGAAGATAAACAGTGTAAGGTTGTTGGTTTAAATGTTATTTCTGATTTGGTAAAGATTGATAGTGAAGGAAGTATTTTATTTATTCCTTTATCTGATATCGATAAGAAATCAGCTCCTAAAAAGGAAAGACGTATCTTAGAAGAACTAGCACCTAAAAAAGAAAAGAAACACGATAAACCAAAACAAAAGAAGCCAAGACAACAGCATAAACCAAAACAGTATAATCAGAAGCCAAGAACTATCAAAGGTAATAATCCAAAAGGGAAGAAAGATGAACGAAGAAATTAATCATCTCCTTGGTTATAATGATATGAAGATCATCCAGAGAAGAGATATGTTTACCTTTTCTCTGGATACTGTTTTATTGGCAAACTTTTGTGCAATCACAAAGGATATGAAGACAATCGTAGATTTTGGGACAAATAATGCAGCCATACCATTAATCTTAACACAACGAACTCATAAGAAGATTATTGGTGTTGAAATTCAAAAGGAAGCTGTAGAGATTGCAGAAAGAAACGTAAAATTAAATCATGTAGAAGATCAGGTAGAAATCATTCATGATGATATTAAAGATTATGTGAAATATGCACCACGTACCAAAGCAATTGTATGTAACCCACCTTTCTTTAAATTAGGAGAGAAATCCCATATTAATGAAAGTCCTTATATAACTATTGCACGTCATGAAATCAAAATAGATATAGAAGGAATTATTGCATCAGCTGCAAAGATTCTAGATCAGAATGGTCGTTTCTCAATGGTCTATCGTCCAGACCGTTTTATTGAAACAATTGAATTATTTAAAAAATATAGAATAGAACCTAAACGTATCCGTTTTGTCTATCCTAAAGAAGGAAAAGAATGTAATACGTTTTTAATCGAAGGTGCTTTCTTAGGCAAAACTGGATTAAAGATTGAACCTCCATTATATACACATAATGAAGATGGAAGCTATTCAGATGAAGTTAAACAGTTAGTAGGTGAGATGAATGTTAAATAGACAAAAGAGTTTTGAGAATGGAAAAGCAACACTTTACCTTGTACCAACACCTATTGGTAATTTAAGTGAAATGACGCCAAGATGTATTGATGTTATGAAGAGTGTAAACTATATTGCAGCAGAAGATACACGTAATACAGTAAAACTATTAAATCACTTTAATATAGAAGCTAAGCTTATTTCTCATCATGAACATAATCTGCATGTTGCGATTCCTAAACTTTTATCATTATTAGAAGAAGGGGAGTCAGTTGCATTAGTAAGTGATGCAGGTTATCCTGCAATTAGTGATCCAGGGTATGAAATGGTTCTTGCAACTATTGATGCAGGATACAATGTAGTACCTTTATCAGGATGTAATGCTTGTTTAGATGCTTTGGTTGTCTCTGGCATTGCACCACAGCCATTCATGTTCTATGGCTTCTTAAGCCATACAAACAAAAATAAGACTAAAGAATTAGAAAAATTAAAAAATATCACTTATACAATCGTATTCTATGAAGCCCCACATAGAATTAAGGCAACATTGGAATGTATGATGAAAGTATTAGGTGATAGAAGAATAGCTTTATGTAGAGAAATCACAAAGAAGCATGAAGAAATTCTAAGAGGTACTATTTCTGAAGTATTAGAAGTAGTAGATGAATTAAAGGGTGAAATGGTTATTGTGGTTGAAGGTGGCACTGAAGTAACAGAGGAAGAGACTTTTGACCAAACAATTACAGAACATGTTGATGAGTTTGTTGGAAAGGGTATGTCCAAGAAGGATGCTATTAAAGAAGTCGCAAAGATTCGCAAATTAAATAAGAATCATGTGTATGAAGAATATCATAAAAAGTAAAAGGGTAATGTTTCACGTGAAACATTACCCTTTTTGCTTGGAAGACTTTATATTTCTAGTTAATAACTATAAATACAAGAAGAAAAAAGTAAAGTCATTTTTTAAAATGACAATGACAGTTTAACATAAGGTAAATTTTAATTCAAATGTATATCTGAGAAAATTGTCAATAAATTAAACTTAAAATACAAATAATATTAAAAGAACAGTCATAAGTGACTGCATAAGACTAAATAAGCAATTGACAAGCAAATACAACTGTAATAGATAAAATGATAATCTTAATATAATCTAGATTGAGTTTTCTTGAATAGTACCAATCAAATAGTAAGAATAGAATAGAAAGAGATAAAAATATGATATAGAATCTTAAATTTTTCATAAGAGTCCTCCTGAATGAATTATAGTATATTTGTTTCTTATATATGTTAAGCAAATGTAAAAATAAAATAAAAAAACTGTGTTTACACACAGTTTCAAATCAATCTTTCGTATGCTTCTCTTTCTTCGTTGTTTTTTAAACAAATAGTACCACAATGTTTAAATCCATTCTTTAATATAAATTCTTTCATTGGTTTATTATTCTTTTCAATATCTAAACGAATAGAAGGAGTACCACTCTGTTTACAGATGTTGACTGCATAATCCAATAATTTTTTTGCATAGCCATTTCCTTTATGATTATTATCAATCACAAAACGATGAATAATACCATAGTGCCTAGTATTAGTAAGCCAGTGGCCATTGTATATTCTTACATAGTTTGGTTCTATTCCTATAAAAAAATGCATTGTGCCATATGTATGGGAATGTTTAGAAAGAACATAACTGTTACCTGATATAATATCGTCTAGTATTGTGCTAATGTCAGGATATCCTTTTTGCCATTGATTAATATTATTATCTTTAAAATATTCTTTTGCTTGATTAATAAGATCCATCACACGACTTAGATCTTTAATTTCTGATGCGCGTACATTCATATCAATCACCTCATTTAAAATTGTACTAGAAATCATTTGAAATATCAAATGGTTGTATTTTGATTGCTGAAATGGTTAAATAGTGTCAAAGGAGGATACTATGTTTTATCGTACAGTTAATATTTTAGTCTATATTATTTCTGTCTTATTAGTTATGTATGGCTTGCAGGCTTTTGACTTCGAACGCTTCTTAAGAAAGGGCAGAATCAGCCAGTTTTACGTCTTCTATATAATCGCGAGTGTGGCGCTCGGATACTTATTTGCACAATTTATACTTAATTTTGGTACGTTAAGTTTTTATTGATTTAAAGCCAATATTTTTTAATTAATTGACTTGAATAATATGAATAAAATGATAAAATAGAAATGCTTACAAGGAGGAAAAAGGTATGAGCTTATCAAAAGAAATTGGTATTGACCTTGGTACTGCAAATATCCTTATCTATGCTAAAGGAGAAGGAATTGTAGTTAATGAACCAAGTGTTGTCACTATTAATGTAGAAACAAATAGACCTGTTGCTGTTGGTGAAGAAGCAAGAGAAATGCTTGGAAAGACTCCTGGAAAATTAAAAGCAATCCGTCCATTAAAGGATGGGGTTATTGCTGATTTCCAGACTACTGAAATCTTACTAACACACTTTATCAATAAACTAAACTTAAAAGGAATTTTTGCTAGACCAACAATCTTAATTTGTTGTCCATCTAACATCACTTCAATCGAAAAGAGTGCCATCCAGGATGTTGCTTTAAGATGTGGTGCTAAGAAGGTATATATCGAAGAAGAACCAAAAGTAGCTGCTATTGGTGCTGGTCTTGATATTTCTAAACCATCTGGAAACATGGTTATCGATATCGGTGGTGGAACTACAGACGTTGCTGTACTTTCATTAGGTGATATCGTTACATCTCAGTCATTAAAGATTGCTGGTGACAAGATGGATCAGGAAATCATTAAATACGTAAAAGATAAATATAAGTTATTAATTGGTGATGCTACAGCTGAAGAAGTTAAGAAACAGATCGGTTGTGCATTCCAGCCTAACGAAGAAACAGTTATGGATGTTCGTGGTAGAGACTTAGTGACTGGTCTTCCAAAGACTGTCCAGATGAATGAAGCTGAAACAGTTTCTGCTTTAGGAGAAGTTTGTGAAACAATCTTAATTGCTGCTAAGCAGGTTCTTGAACAGACACCACCTGAATTATCTGCAGATATCGTAAATAAGGGTATCTTCTTAACTGGTGGAGGAGCTTTATTAAAGAATTTAGACAAGTTCCTTGAACAGGGATTAAAGGTTCCTGTATTCGTAGCTGATACACCACTTGATTGTGTTGCTGAAGGCTGCGGTGTCATGTTAGAAAACACTACATACTTACAGTAAGAGATAGCGTTCGCGCTATCTCTTTTTTGTATGCCGGGCATGGCATATATCTAGGTGGTGAAAGTCCACTGTGGGGGCG
>NZ_QTUM01000057.1:0-16112 GCF_003435615.1 Catenibacterium sp. AM22-6LB | reverse complement strand
GCCCCCACAGTGGACTTTCACCACCTAGATATATGCCATGCCCGGCATACAAAAAAGACTGCTGACATAAGTCAACAGTCTAATGAACTAAAATTATTCAATGATTTCAGTTACGTTACCAGCACCTACAGTACGTCCACCTTCACGGATAGAGAACTTAGTACCGTTTTCGATAGCGATTGGGTGAATTAATTCTACAGTGAATTCTACGTTATCGCCTGGCATAACCATTTCAGTTCCTTCTGGTAATTCGATAACACCAGTAATATCAGTAGTTCTGAAATAGAACTGTGGTCTATAGTTACCGAAGAATGGAGTATGACGTCCACCTTCATCCTTAGTTAATACATAAACATGAGCGTTGAATTTCTTATGTGGATGTACTGAACCAGGTTTAGCTAATACCTGACCTCTTTCAATCTGGTCTCTATTGATACCTCTTAAAAGAACACCAATGTTATCACCAGCTAGAGCGTAGTCAAGTAACTTTCTGAACATTTCGATACCTGTAGCAACAGTCTTCTGAGTTTCATGGATACCAATGATTTCAAGTTCATCGTTAAGGTTTAACTGTCCACGTTCAACTCTACCAGTAGCAACTGTACCACGACCAGTGATTGTGAATACGTCTTCAACTGGCATTAAGAATGGCTTATCAGTTTCACGAGCTGGATCTGGGATATAAGAATCCATAGTGTCTAATAATTCATGGATTGCAGGAGTCCACTGTGGATCACCTTCAAGAGCCTTTAATGCAGAACCACGGATGATTGGAGTGTCATCTCCTGGATAGTCGTATTCAGATAATAAATCACGAACTTCCATTTCTACTAAGTCGATTAATTCTTCGTCATCAACCATATCGCACTTATTTAAGAATACGATGATGTATGGAACACCAACCTGACGAGATAATAAGATATGTTCTCTTGTCTGAGGCATAGGTCCATCAGTTGCAGCTACTACTAAGATAGCACCATCCATCTGAGCAGCACCAGTGATCATGTTCTTGATGTAGTCAGCATGGCCTGGACAGTCAACGTGTGCATAGTGACGATGAGCAGTTTCATATTCAACGTGTGCAGTGTTGATTGTGATACCACGTTCTTTTTCTTCTGGAGCAGCATCGATTGCAGCATAGTCCATAGCTTTAGCCTGACCTTCACTAGCTAATACAGTAGTGATAGCAGCTGTTAAAGTAGTTTTACCATGGTCAACGTGACCGATAGTACCAATATTTACGTGAGTTTTCTCACGGTTAAATTTTTCCTTAGCCATTTAAGGTTATCCTCCTATATAATTCTAAAATTTTACATAACTATTTTAATAGATTTTATTGAGAATTGCAATAAAAATCATAGTTATTCTTATTTTACGCCGTTCTTTTTAATGATTTCTTCCTTGATTGATTTAGGAACAGGTTCATAACGGTCGAACTGCATTGTATAGTTACCACGACCCTGTGTGAATGATCTTAAGTCTGTTGCATAACCGAACATTTCAGCTAGAGGTACAGAAGCTTCAACCATTACAGCATTTCCTCTTTCTTCCTGACCATCGATCATACCACGTCTAGATGAGATATCACCCATAACGCTTCCTAAGTATTCAGAAGGTGCAGTTACTTCTACCTTCATGATTGGTTCAAGGATTACTGGAGCACACTTCTTACCAGCAGCTTTTAATGCCATAGAAGCAGCTACTTTATATGCCATTTCTGATGAATCGACATCATGGTAAGAACCGTCGAATAATGTAGCCTTAACGTCAAGTACTGGGTAACCAGCGATCATACCAGTTTCTAAAGCGTCTTCAAGACCAACTTTTACAGAACCGATATATTCTCTTGGAACTGATCCACCAACAACAGCGTCAACGAATTCAAATCCTTTACCTTCATTAGGTTCGAACTTGATCCAAACGTGACCGTACTGACCACGACCACCAGACTGTTTAATGTATTTACCTTCACATTCAGCAGCCTGAGTAATAGTTTCTCTATAAGCAACCTGAGGAGCACCAACATTTGCTTCTACATGGAATTCTCTCTTTAATCTGTCAACGATGACATCAAGGTGTAATTCACCCATACCAGCGATGATAGTATCACCAGTTTCAGGGTTTGTAGATGTTCTGAAAGTTGGGTCTTCTTCAGCTAATTTAACTAAAGCTTCACCAAGTTTGTTCTGGTCAGCTTTTGTCTTAGGTTCAATTGCTAATTCGATAACTGGTTCTGGGAATTCCATCTTTTCAAGGATAACGAAATCGTTTTCCGCACAAAGAGTATCACCAGTTGTAGTGTTCTTGAAACCTACTGCAGCAGCGATATCACCAGCATAAACTTCATCAATTTCTTTACGTGTATTAGCATGCATTAATAAGATACGACCAAGTCTTTCTTTCTTATCTTTTGTTGAGTTCAATACATATGAACCAGCAGTTGCAACACCTGAGTATACACGGAAGAAAGTTAACTTACCTACGAATGGGTCAGTCATAACTTTGAATGCTAAAGCTGAGAATGGTTCTTCATCAGATGCATGACGATCAACTTCGTTACCTTCAGCATCTACACCCTTGATTGCAGGGATATCAGTTGGAGCTGGTAAGTAGTCAATTACAGCATCAAGCATTGGCTGAACACCCTTATCTTTGTAAGCAGAACCACAAAGAACTGGGAATAATTCAACAGCGATTGTACCCTTACGGATAGCAGCTTTAACATCTTCGATTGCAGGTTCTTCACCTTCAAGAATCTGCATCATTAAATCATCATCAAATGAAGCAGCTGCTTCTAATAAAGTCTGATGATATTCTTCAGCCTGATCAACATATTCAGCTGGGATTTCTTTTTCGATTACATCGATACCTTCAGCACCATCGAAATAGATAGCTTTCATCTTTAATAAGTCGATGACACCTTCGAATGTATCTTCAGCACCGATAGGTAACTGTAATGCAACAGCATTAGCACCTAATCTTGAATTTAATGAGTTAAGTGACATGATGAAATCAGCACCAGTAGCGTCCATCTTGTTTGAGAAAACAATTCTTGGTACGCCATAAGTAGTAGCCTGTCTCCAAACTGTTTCAGTCTGAGGTTCTACACCTGCTTTAGAGTCAAGTACTGTAACGGCACCATCAAGTACACGTAGTGAACGTTCAACTTCTACAGTGAAGTCTACGTGGCCTGGTGTATCGATGATGTTAATACGATATCCTTTCCAGTGAGCTGTAGTTGCAGCAGAAGTGATAGTGATACCACGTTCTTTTTCCTGTACCATCCAGTCCATCTGAGATCCACCATCATGAGTTTCACCGATTTTATGGATTTTACCTGTATAGTAAAGAACACGTTCAGTAGTAGTTGTTTTACCAGCATCGATGTGAGCCATGATACCGATATTACGTGTTTTTTCTAATGGAAATTCACGAGCCATAATTTTCTCCTTTCAAATACTTTTTCTTTTAATTTATATGTAATTAAGATATTACCAACGGAAATGTGCGAAAGCTTTGTTAGCTTCTGCCATTTTGTGAGTATCTTCTTTCTTCTTAACAGCAGCACCTGTACCGTTAGAAGCATCGATAATTTCGTTAGCTAAACGATCAACCATTGTATTTTCGTTTCTTAAACGAGAATAGTTAGTTAACCATCTTAAACCTAAAGTCATTCTTCTTTCAGGTGTTACTTCAACTGGTACCTGGTAGTTAGCACCACCAACACGTCTTACCTTTAATTCAAGTACAGGCATGATGTTGTTGATAGCTGCGTCGAATACTTCCATAGCTGGCTTTCCAGTCTTTTCTTCAACTTTTTTGAATGCTTCATATAAGATGTTCTGAGCAACACCTTTTTTACCATCTAACATGATGTTGTTAATAAGCTTAGTGATTGTTTTACTATTGTAAATTGGATCAGGTAAAACATCTCTTTTCGCAATACGTCCTTTTCTAGACATCGGCAAATTCTCCTCTCTCTATTTTATTAATTTAAAAATTTATTTCTTAGGCTTTTTAGCTCCGTATAATGAGCGGCTCTGCATACGATCTTTAACACCAGCACAGTCCATAGTACCACGGATAATATGGTAACGAACCCCTGGTAAGTCCTTAACACGACCACCACGAATTAATACAACAGAGTGTTCCTGAAGGTTATGACCGATACCAGGAATGTAAGCTGTAACTTCTAATCCATTTGATAATCTAACACGGGCATATTTACGTAATGCTGAGTTAGGCTTCTTTGGTGTCATTGTAGCAACACGGGTACAAACACCACGCTTCTGAGGTGAATTATCATTAGTTGGTCTTTTTGCTAATGAGTTGTAACCTCTATTTAAAGCTGGAGACTTACCCTTTTTAGTCTTTTCGCTACGTCCTTTTCTTACTAATTGGTTAATTGTAGGCATGATTTTCTCCTTTCTAATTCTAACACACAATTCCGGGTGTTTCACAAATTTGTTTTTATATATGTGCCCTCGTCGGACACCTTTGTCAGTATATGACAAATAAAAGTCCTCGTCAACTACTTTTTTTGGTTTTTTTATCAATTTAATCCAAATGCCATCCACCATCTTCATGATAGATCATCTGTTTAGTCATTCTACCATCAATACAGATATTCTCACCATTGATGAATGTTGCTTTTGACGAACATAAAAATAAAACCATAGAGGAAATGTCTTCTGGATTCCCTACTCTTCCTACTGGCTGTTGATAAGCATCAGGCCCTGTATATGTATTCCCGTGAGTATCAATCCATCCTGGCGAAATAGAATTCACTCTCACTTTTCCACTTAAGCTCATCATTAATGCGTGTGTAAGGGCTGATATGCCACCTTTTGCTGCAGTATAGCTTTCTGTATTAGCCTGACTCATTCGGTCTCTAGAAGACGAAATATTGATGATTACGGCATCGTCATTAAAATACTCTTTAAATAGCTTAGTTAAATAGAATGGTGCAGTGACTCCTACAGACAATGCATATTGAAATTCTTCATAGCTACATTCATCAATACCTAACATGAGTGGTAATGCATTATTTATTAGATAATCAATATGTCCATGTTTATCTAATACATAAGATACAAATGATTCTAGAGTTTCTTTACTCGCAATATCTCCTACATAGTGATTCCCTTGTACTTTATCAATTATTTCTACAAAAGCACCTTGTTTTTTGAAATCTTCTGCGATTGATTGTCCTATTCCATGTGCCCCCACCTGTAACAACTACAACTTTATCCTTAAACTCCATAATTTCCTCCCTATATATGAAAACACTATGGACATTTGTCCATAGTGTTTCTTATTCATTAAGCGTCATGGTGAGCAGAAACAAATTCTTCTGCTTCATCAAACATTGTAGATTCAGGAGTGAAGTTTTCAGCTTCTTCTCTTGATTTTTCAAGTTCAGCCTGCTGAGCAGCTTCTTCTTCCTCTCTCTTAATTGTTTCGTCAGACTTTAAAGGTCCTCTTAAGCCAGTACCTGCTGGTAATAGCTTACCGATAATAACGTTTTCTTTTAGACCCTTAAGTGGATCGACTTTACCTCTGATGGCAGCATCAGTGAGAATTCTTGTAGTTTCCTGGAATGATGCAGCTGATAACCAAGAATCAGTTTCTAATGAAGCCTTAGTAATACCAAGTAAGATTGGTCTACCTACAGCTGGATGTTTACCTTCCTTAAGAACCTGTCTGTTTAATTCAGTGAAGTTCTTAACTGAAACATGAGATCCTGGTAATGCGTCTGTATCTCCGCCTTCTACAATCTTCATTCTTCTCATCATCTGCTGAATGATGATTTCGATATGCTTATCAGAAATTTCGATACCCTGTAATCTATATACCTGCTGTACTTCTTTTAAGATGTAGTTTTCTACAGCTTCTGCAGAGGCAACAGATAATAATTCTTTTGGAGAGATAGAACCTTCAGTAATCTTATCACCTGGTTCAACAATATCTCCTTCTTTTACTGCTAACTTAGCACCGATTGGTGTTAAGTAAGTCTTAGTTTCAAGATCATTTGCGACAGTCACTTCTGAACGCTGGTTGTTATGGTCACCCTGAGTTGTAATTGATGAAACATGTCCATTGATTTCAGAAATAATAGACTTAGCCTTTGGAACACGTGCTTCAAACAATTCCTGGATACGAGGAAGACCCTGTGTGATATCGGCGTCACCGGCAACACCACCCATGTGGAATGTACGCATTGTAAGCTGAGTACCTGGTTCACCGATTGACTGTGCAGCCATAATACCGATTGTTTCACCAAGTAATACTTCCTGACCAGTTGCTAAGTTTAGACCATAGCACTTACGGCAGATACCGTTCTTAGACTTACATCCGAAGATGTTTCTAATTTCAACAGTCTTGATACCAGCATCAGATACTGCTTTTGCTGATTTTTCAGTCATTAATTCATTTGCATGAACAATGATTTCTCCAGTTGCTGGATCAACGATATCCTTTAATGATGTACGACCAATAAGTCTATCTACTAATGGTACGATGACGTTACCATCAGCTGTATTAATTAATTCAGATACTTTGAATCCCTTATCAGTATGACAATCATCTTCTGTGATAATAACTTCCTGAGCGACATCGACAAGACGTCTTGTTAAGTAACCTGAATCGGCAGTCTTTAAGGCTGTATCTGTAGAACCTTTACGGGCACCATGTGTAGAAATGAAGAATTCTGATGCAGTTAAACCTTCACGAAGGGCAGACTTGATAGGAAGTTCGATAGTTTCACCCTTCGGGTTACTCATCAATCCACGCATACCTACAAGCTGAGTGAAGTTAGAGATGTTACCACGGGCACCTGAATCTGACATGATGAAGATTGGGTTATCACGGTCAGCTTCGAACTCATCTTTAACGATACCAGTAACTTCTTCTTTAACGTCATTCCATAATTTGATTACGGCTGTATAACGTTCATGTTCTGTTAACTTACCTTTGTTGTATAACTTCTTGATAACTTCAAGATGTTCATCAGCATCATCGAATAAGTGATACTTATCCTGAGGAATCTGAATATCGTAAGCTGATACTGTAATACCAGCGATAGTTGAATAATAGAATCCCTGATTCTTTAATCTATCAAGCATGACATGGATTTCATCAACTGGACAGATCTTGAAGTATTCATCGATGATTGCTCCAAGAGTCTTCTTAGTGAACTGCTTGATTAAAGGCTGATTCTTAATATGTTCCTTGATATCTGTACCATAAGGTAAGAAATATTTCATAGGAGTTGCTTTTAAGCTTGCCTTATCTGGATCATTTAAGTATGGGAATTCACCTTCAAAGATCTGGTTGAAGATAATCTTACCTACTGTAGTGACTAAGTACATGTTGTTCTGTTCTTCAGTGAATGTCTTATTCTTTAATGCTGAAGCACGAATCGCAATTCTTGTATGTAAGTTAACAGTCTTATTGTAATAAGCCATTAATACTTCATTTACATCAGCGAATACTGTACCTTCACCAATCTGATCAGCTTTTTCTGTTGTTAAGTAATAGTTACCAAGCACCATGTCCTGTGATGGAGTAACGATAGGTTTACCATCTTTTGGACCAAGGATATTTCTAGAACCAAGCATTAACTGTCTTGCTTCCTGAATTGCTTCTTCACCAAGAGGTGCATGGATAGCCATCTGGTCACCATCGAAGTCGGCATTGAATGCTGGACATGCTAATGGGTGAAGACGGATGGCACGACCTTCTACTAGCTTAGGTTCGAAAGCCTGGATACCTAATCTATGTAATGTAGGGGCACGGTTTAATAATACTGGGTGATGTTTGATAACATCTTCAACGATTGGCCAGATCTTATCATCCATCTTATCAATCATACGTTCAGCAGCTTTGATATTAGTTGCTAATTCGTTTCTTACTAATCCAGAGATAACGAATGGCTTAAATAAGTTAACAGCCATTTCTCTTGGAATACCACACTGGTACATCTTTAATGTAGGTCCTACAGCGATAACTGAACGTCCAGAGTAGTCTACACGCTTACCAAGTAAGTTCTGTCTGAAACGTCCCTGTTTACCTTTAAGTGTATGTGAAAGAGATTTTAACGCTCTTCCTCCAGCACCTGTAATAGGCTTAGAACGTCTACCATTATCAATTAAAGCATCAACGGCTTCCTGAAGCATACGCTTTTCATTCTGTACGATGATACTAGGTGTACCTAATTCTAATAATTTCTTTAAACGGTTGTTACGAGTAATGACACGTCTATATAAGTCGTTTAAGTCACTTGTCGCAAAACGACCACCGTCTAGCTGAAGCATTGGTCTTAAATCAGGTGGAATAACTGGAAGAACATCCATAATCATCCATTCTGGCTGGTTATTAGAGCTTCTGAATGCGTCAATTGCTTCAAGTCTCTTTAATAACTTCTGTCTCTTCTGACCCTGAGCTTCTTTTAACTGAGTTTCTACATCTTCAAGTTCAGCATCTAAGTCAACCTTCTGTAATAATACTTTGATTGCCTCAGCACCGATTTTAGCCTGGAACTGACCACCGAACTTTTCAACACAGTTACGGTAATCTCTTTCAGATAATACCTGCTTGTATTCAAGTGGTGTAGAACCTTTATCAGTAACAACATAAGATACGAAGTAGATGATTTCTTCTAACTGTTTAGGTGACATATCAAGGATAAGTCCCATACGAGATGGAACTCCCTTTAAATACCAGATATGTGCTACTGGAGTAGCTAATTCGATATGACCCATTCTTTCTCTTCTTACTGAAGAACGAGTGACTTCGACACCACAACGGTCGCAGACAACACCTTTATATCTTACTTTCTTATATTTACCACAAGCACATTCCCAGTCCTTAGTTGGACCAAAGATTCTTTCACAAAATAAACCATCTTTTTCAGGCTTCTGTGAACGATAGTTGATTGTTTCAGGTTTTTTGACTTCGCCATATGACCATTCACGAATCTTCTCAGGAGAGGCTAAACCGATCTGAATTGCTGAAAAATTATTATTCTCTGCCATTATTCTTCCTCCTCACCGCTTTTTCCAAATAATCCTTCGATAATATCATCGACTGATTCTGGAGCTTCATCATCATCGAAGCTGTCTTCTACGATTTCATCTTCACCTTCGGCAACGAATTCTTCGTGAGTGTCAACTTCTTCATCTTCTTTTTCTTCTTTATCATCATTTTCTTCATCTTCTTTTGGCTTCTTAGGCGCATCGAATGAACGAGGGAAACGACGATCTTCATCTTCGATATTACCTACATTGATTTCATTACCTTCATCATCTAATAGACGAATATCTAATGCCAATGCCTGTAATTCTTTCTTTAATACTCTGAATGATTCAGGTAATCCTGGTTCAGGTAACTTCTGTCCCTTAACAATTGCTTCATAAGTCTTAACACGTCCTACAACGTCATCTGACTTAACTGTTAAGATTTCACGTAATGTATATGCTGCACCATAAGCTTCAAGTGCCCATACTTCCATTTCCCCGAATCTCTGACCACCGTTCTGAGCTTTACCACCAAGTGGCTGCTGAGTAACAAGTGAGTAAGGACCTACTGATCTTGCATGTAACTTATCATCAACCATGTGACATAACTTGATCATGTACATGATACCAACTGATACTTCGTTATCGAAATATTCACCAGTTTTACCAGAAATAACTTTCTGTTTACCATTTTCTGGCATACCAGCTTCCTTCATGATATTTTCTAAGTCCTTAGAATTGATACCATCAAAGGCTGGAGTAGCGAAATACTGACCACCTAACTGTCTAGCAGCATAACCTAAGTGTAATTCTAATACCTGACCGATGTTCATACGAGATGGTACCCCTAATGGGTTAAGCATGATATCAAGTGGTGTACCGTCCTGTAAATGAGGCATATCTTCTGTTGGTAAGATCTTAGAGATGACACCCTTGTTACCGTGTCTACCTGACATCTTATCCCCTTCAGAAATCTTACGCTTCTGAACGATATATACTTTAATAACCTTGTTTACACCTGGCTGTAAATCATCTCTTTCAACTTCTTTATAAGCAAGAGAGTTTGCTGAACCATACTTGTTTTCAGTCTTTCTTTCTTTACCTCTACGAGTGAATACTCTGATACGATGTACGATACCAGAACCACCATGAGGTACTCTTAATGAGTTATCTTTAACTTCTCTAGATTTTTCACCAAAGATAGCTAATAATAGTTTTTCTTCTGCAGATAATTCTGCCTGTCCCTTAGGAGTGACTTTACCAACTAAGATATCGCCTTCCTTAACTTCAGCACCAACACGGATAATACCGTTTTCGTCTAAGTTAGAACGAGCATCATCACCTACGTTAGGGATATCTCTAGTAATTTCTTCAGGGCCAAGCTTTGTATCACGACATTCAATTGTATATTCCTGAATGTGGATAGAAGTATAGTAGTCTTCTTTTACAAGCTTTTCATTCATGATGACAGCATCTTCGTAGTTATAACCATTCCATGTCATGAAACCTACAAGAACGTTCTGTCCTAATGCTAATTCACCCTGTTCCATAGCTGGTCCATCAGCAAGAACCTGACCCTTAAGAACATGTTCACCAGCCATAACAATTGGACGATGGTTGATACATGTACCAGCGTTAGATACAGTGAACTTTAATAACTTGTATGTCTTTTCGCCACTTTCACCTTCAACGATGATCTTCTTAGCGTCAGCATATTTAACAGTTCCTTCTTCTTTCGCAACAACTGCAGCACCAGAGTCTCTTGCAGCCTGGAATTCCATACCTGTTCCTACATAAGGCGCATGTGGATTTAATAGAGGTACAGCCTGTCTCTGCATGTTACATCCCATAAGGGCACGAGTGGCATCATCGTTTTCCAAGAATGGGATACATGAAGATGCAACTGATACGATCTGTTTAGGTGAGATATCGATGAAGTCGATTTCTTCTGGCTTAGCCATGATGTTTTCACCTAAATGACGTGAAATAACCTGTTCATCAATAATACGGTCATTTTCATCAGTCTTAACTTTTGCCTGAGCAATAATATAATTCTTTTCTTCATCTGCTGTTAAATAACGAATATCATTTTCATCAATAACGCAGTTATTTACTTTACGATATGGAGTTTCAATGAATCCATATTCATTTACTTTTGCATAAGATGCAAGTGTAGAAATCAACCCGATGTTAGGACCTTCTGGTGTTTCGATTGGACAGATTCTACCATAGTGAGATGGATGGACGTCTCGTACTTCATAACCTGCACGGTCTCTTGATAAACCACCAGGACCTAAGGCAGAAAGACGTCTCTTGTTTGTTAATTCGGCAAGTGGGTTAATCTGGTCCATGAACTGAGATAACTGAGAACTTGCGAAGAATTCTTTGATTGCAGCAGTTAATGGACGAATGTTTGTTAATGACTGTGGAGTCATAGAATCATCTTCAGCTAAAGACATTCTTTCCTTAACTACTCTTTCCATACGTGATAAACCAATACGGAACTGGTTCTGAACTAATTCACCAACAGTTCTAACACGTCTGTTACCTAAATGGTCGATATCATCTAATAAACCAATACGGCTCATTAAAGACACTCTATCTTCTGCTGCTAAGTCCTGAGAATCAAAGATATCAACAAGGTTAAGCATATAAGAATATGCAGCAATAAAGTCTGAAATAGTGACAAACTTACTATCTAATGAAAGATCAGTACCGATTACTCTCATCTTGATAGACTTAGATTCATCTGTATATACATCTAATACCTGAATAGTATGATTAGAATGCATATTTTCGTTAGTTTTAATTTCTTTTGTATGTGCACCTGCTTCAAATACTGGCTTTAAGATTTCTAATTTATCTTTAGTAATCTTAGTACCTTCTGTCATTACAACGTTGCCATCAACGTCAACAACATCTTCAGCAAGAACACGATCAGCGATACGATCTAATAAGCTTAATTTCTTACGTAGCTTAAAACGACCTGCTTTTGCTAAATCATAACGCTTTGGATCGAAGAAACGCGCAAATAGTAATGAGTTAGCACCATCTAAAGTAGCTGGTTCACCTGGTCTCAATTTACTATAAATTTCCATCAACGCATCATCAGTGTTATGTGTTGGATCCTTTTCAAATGTATTGTAGAGGAACTGGTGTTCTCCGAAAACTTCAATAATATCTTCATTTGAAGAAAGTCCTAGAGCACGTAAAAGAATAGTACCTGGAATCTTCTTCTGACGGTCAATACGAACATTTAGAACATCCTTGGCATCATTTTCGAATTCTAACCAAGTACCACGAGATGGGATCACCTGTCCATTGAAGACAATCTTACCAATCTTGTCTGTTCCATTACCAAAATAAGCTCCTGGAGAACGAACTAACTGTGAAACGATAACACGTTCTGCACCATTAACAACAAATGTACCTGAATCTGTCATTAATGGGAAATCACCCATAAATACTTCACTTGTCTTGATTTCTCCAGTTTTCTTATTTACAAGACGTAAAGTAGCACGCAAAGGAGCTGCATAGATTGCATCTCTTTCTTTACTTTCATCTGCATCATATTTAGGCTCATCAAAACGACAGTCTACAAACTCCAATGATAATGTGTCGTTAAAATTTGTGATAGGATAAATATCCTCAAATACTTCTCTTATACCTTTTTCCTGAAACCACTTAAATGAATCTGTCTGAATTTCGACAAGGTTAGGTAGTTTCAAAGAACCACTAATACGAGAATAATTGCGTCGCTTAATGCGGCTTTCTGCAGTTCTTACATTCTTTTCCAAAATCCGTTCCACTCCTTTTTTAATCTCTATCTGCAAGCTAAAAAGGGTCAAAATGACCTGCTTTTATACATGAGTAGGCATTTTAGTATACTAGCACAAGGGTACTTTTGTGTCAACCCAAAAAGGGAAATTTATACAATTTCCCTATAGTTCATTATTTAATTGATTGAATTATGTAATAGCCTTTATTTCGCTTCAATACTTCCGCATTCCCAAAGACTTCTTCCATGCATTTCTTAGCACTTGGTGCACCCTGCTTCTTTTGTATGACAATCACAAGGCGTCCATTCTTATTTAAGTGTGAATAACTTTCTTTAAGAATAGTAGTCACAACACTCTTGCCAGCACGAATTGGAGGATTAGAGATGATCATATCAAATGTCTTCTCTACATTCTCATATGCATTACTTTCATATACATGCATATCTTCAAGATGATAATCTTCAATTGTACGTTTAGCAAGTTCCATTGCGCGTCTATTGACGTCAACCATATCAAATGAGACATCTGGATAAACCATCTTTAAGCTGATACTTAAAGCACCATATCCACACCCAACATCCAATACTGATTTTACACCTTCTAGATTAACGGTGTCAAGTAGTGTTCTTGAACCGAAATCTACACTATCCTTAGAGAAAACACCACGATCACTATGAAACTCAATAGAATGTCCTTGATAATCGAAGTGAATAACCGTTGGTCTGCTTTCTATTTCATCATTTGTATAATAGTGTGACATTCTCATTCCTCATAAGAAAAAAGCCCTAAAATAGGGCTTTTATAATTGTGTTTGTATTAAATTACTTTAATTCAACAACAGCACCAGCAGCTTCTAAAGTTTCCTTTAACTTAGCACCTTCTTCAGCTGGTACGTCTTTCTTGATTTCAGATGGAACCTTGTCAACTAAGCCCTTAGCATCAACTAGTCCTAAACCAGTGATTTCTCTAACAGCCTTGATAACTTTAACCTTTGTAGGTCCAACTTCCTTAAGGATTACTGTTACGTTAGCAGCAGGTCCTTCTTCTTCAGCAGCAGCAGCAACTGCAACTGGAGCAGCAGCTGTAACGTCGAACTTTTCTTCGATTGCTTTTACTAATTCATTTAATTCTAAGATTGTAGCTTCTTCTAAGTAAGCTAAGATTTCATCAGTTGTTAACTTTGCCATTTTAATATTCTCCTTTATTTCGATATTAAGCAGCTGCTTCTGCTTCTGCAGGAGCTGCTTCTTCTGCAGATCCTTCTGCTTCTTTGTCAGCTACAGCCTTAACAGCTCTAGCAACTTTTGATACTGGTGCCTTTAAGCAAGCCAATAACATTGATAACATACCTTCTTTGTTTGGTAACTTTGAAAGTTCCATAACTTCTTCTTTGCTCAATAATTTGCCTTCAACGATTGCAGTCTTGATTACAAGAGCTTCGTGATCCTTAGCAAATTTTGCTAGTACTCTAGCTGGAGCAACAGCGTCATCATGACCAAATGCAATAGCGTTTGGACCAGTTAAGAATTCATCTAATTCCTGCTTACCACAAGCTTCTGTAGCACGAAGAGCTAATTTGTTCTTATAAACTTTAAGTTCAACGTTTTCAGCTCTTAAAGCACGACGAAGTTCAGTAACTTCATCAACAGTTAAGCCACGGTATTCAGCAACTACTACTGACTGAGCGTTTGTTAACTTATCAGCGATTTCGTCGATGACTGCCTGTTTAGCGACTAATACTTTTTCGTTAGCCATTGTTACACCTCCATAAAAATTTTATTGCAACAATATACTCGTTATATAAAAACTCCTAGATTACCTAGGAGTTTGTCATTCATACATGACAATATCCCTCGGTAACAAATTGAGACTTGCGTCAGTTACTGTCTACGGTATATTGATTGCGGCATTAATAATTAAGCAGCAACTTTTACTGCTGGACCCATTGTAGATGAAACTACGCAGTTCTTAACGTAAGTTCCCTTAACTACTGAAGGTCTCATTCTTAATAATAAAGCATGGATAGCTTCATAGTTTTCAACTAGCTTAGCGCTGTCGAATGATACACGACCGATTGGAAGATGTACGTTACCATCTTTATCAGTTCTATAATTAACTTTACCGCCTTTAGATTCATTAACTGCTTTAGCAACATCCATAGTTACTGTACCAGTCTTAGGGTTAGGCATTAATCCCTTAGGACCTAAAATACGTCCTAATCTACCAAGCTTAGGCATCTGATCAGGAGTAGCGATCATAACATCGAACTCTAACCATCCCTTAGCGATTTCATCTAAGATATCCTGGCCGCCAACTACGTCAGCACCAGCGTTTTTAGCTTCTTCAGCCTTTGGACCTTCAGCGATAACACAAACTCTCTTTGTTTTACCAGTTCCGTTAGGAAGCACGATAGCTCCACGTAACTGCTGATCTGCATGTCTAGTATCAAGATTTAACTTGAACACAACATCAACACTTGCATCGAATTTAGCAGTAGTAGTCTTCTTAACTAATTCAATTGCTTCTTCGATTGAATATAGCTTGCCAGCTTCAATCTGCTTAGCAGCTTCTACATATTTCTTTCCTTTTTTTGACATTTTCTTTCCTCCTTAAGTGGTCTTAACGGATAGACCTCCCACTGTAATGACGGAATTCAACTCCATCAGATTGCTAATTAATTAAGCGTCTAAGCCTTCTACTTTGACACCCATGTTACGTGCTGTTCCTGCAACGATTTTCATTGCTGCTTCTAAATCATTAGCGTTAAGGTCAGGCATTTTGTATTCTGCGATTTCCTTTAACTTATCAGCACTTAGAGTAGCAACAGTCTGCTTTGAATCACTTGCAGCTTTCTTGATACCACAAGCCTTCTTGATCATTTCAGCAGCTGGAGCTGTCTTTAATACGAAATCAAAGCTCTTGTCTTCATAAACAGTCAAAATTACTGGTACAGTTTCACCATGACGATCTTTAGTCTGATCGTTGAATGCTGTACAGAATTTTGGCATCTGAATTCCTGCACCTGCTAGAGCTGGTCCTGGTTTAGCACCACCTGCTGGGAACTGGATCTTCATAATTCTTACTACTTTTTTACCATTATTTGCCACGGTACACACCTCCATTAAAATATTGTCCGTGCTGTGGTTCGTTTGGGCCGAAACCCTCCCACGCATTTGACGCCATGCGTCGATTACCAATTATACATAATACAAAGCAAAAATCAATGCTTTTTTAATTTTTTTTGACTTTTTTTACTCAACCTCAATTGTAAAATGAAACTGGAATTAAGGAATTGGGATAAAGGGGCATGCCCCTT
>NZ_QTUM01000056.1:0-16171 GCF_003435615.1 Catenibacterium sp. AM22-6LB | reverse complement strand
GCCCGGTGGTGTGAGAGGACGAAAATAATTTTAATTATTTTCTCCTACTCGATTTATATGCGTAAATATCCTATATATCTTCAGGATGATGAAGTATCCTGTGGCGTTTATTGTATCAAGATGATTTTAAAATATTATGATATTGAAGAAGACACACTCAATATTAAAAGAAAAGCACGTATGGATCATACTGGAACGACTATTAAAGGTTTAGTAGAAACATTGAAATCCTATGCGATAGAAGCAAAAGCCTATCATGCTTCTTTAAAAGACATAGAAGAACATATCACCTTACCTTGTATCTTACATACAATAGAAGATGGTATAGGTCATTTTGTAGTACTCTATGAAATCAAGGGAGATACGTATATTATTGGTGATCCAGCCCATGGTATTGTGGTCTATGATCAAGAAGAACTGACATCAATTTATACAGAAAATGTTGTATCTATTACACATATTGGGCGCTATTTTGAATATGAGAATAAGACATTTAAACAGTTCTTAAAGGAAATCAAGAAACTCTATCATAAAGATATTAGAAAACTAGGAAGCTATACATTTTTTATCACATTATTCTCTTATGTGTTATCACTTATCTATGCATCACTCATTGATTATATGAAGGTTAAAACACCTATTGTGGTATTAATGATTGTATCAGGTGCATATTTTATTATCGGCTTAATAAAGATTGGAATAGAAAAGACAAAAGAGAAGAAAAGTATCCTTCTCACACGTGCTTTTGATAAAGAGTTTGTTTATACAAGTATTAGTCAAGTAATGGATCATAAAGGAGATACAGGAACACTCCATCCACAAATCATGGACTTATATCAGTTAAGTGAGTTTTGTGTTGCCTATTTTAGTATCTTCTATGTAGATCTTGTTTCTATTGTATTAGAACTACTTGGTTTATTGCTGATTTCTACGCAATTATCATTAGTACTTATTATTGTGTTAGTTATTCTAGGTATCTTTGTTTATTTTAAGAGTAAACATTTTATAGAACTCTATAAAGACTATATCGCAGCACATATTGAATCAGAACATGCACTCATTGATTATTTAGATCAAAGAGAAATAGGAAAGAGATATTATGGAAAACATCAATGGCTTAAAAGATATGAACATTACTATGAGAATGAAGCCAATCATAAACAGGATCAGGAAGAATTCTCACTAACACTCTCTACTGGTATGCATATGATCCAAATACTTGGAGAAGCACTTATATTATTTGTAGGATTGTTCCTCTATCATAATAAGAGTATCAGTATGGGTGAATTGATTCTATTCTATATGGTTTATAATATGATTCTTATTCCCCTTATTCATCTCTGTACTACTTTAGTAGAATATTCTCAAAGTACAGTACTTTATGAGAAATATAAGGAACTTACAACACCAGTCGTACAAGGTAAGCTATTGGTAGAAGAACCAATTCATACTATTTTTATGAACAATGTAAGCTATGCTTATGGCTTCCATGAACCTGTCTTAAATCATCTAGATTTAGAAATCAATCATTCTTTCTTTATATTTGGAGATAATGGTTCAGGTAAATCTACATTAGCTTATTTACTAGAAGGTAATGATCCACATTATCGTGGTGAAATACTTATTAATAACAAGCATTTAAAAGACATCAATCAGGATTCTTTAAAGAAACATATCATTCTTGTAGAGGAACATGAATCATTTATACCTGGTTCTATCAAAGAAGTATTGAATTGTGAGGATGAAGAACGTATACTTCATGTATTACTTTCCTTAACAGGAGAAAGATTGATTGAACTAGGAGATTCACCTATCACTTCTCAGGGACTTCCCTTATCATTAGGAGAACAACAGATTCTTTCACTTGCTCGTGCATTATTGTGTGATGGAGATATTTATATTCTTGATGAAGCCCTCAGTCATCTCTCTTTTGAACGTAAAGAAATCATCATTCGAACTTTGTTTGAAACATATCCAGAAAAGTTATTTATGGTGATTTCACATGATAAAAAAATCATGAACATGGGATATGACTATGTTATAATGGAAAAAGGAAAAATCATCGAGAAAGGGTGATATTAATGAATATAGATTTTGTATTTGATAATGAAGTAGAGAACTTTGAAAATAATTATGAACAGGATTTTACAGCTATTATTGAACAGGCTTTAAAGACTTTAGGTATTGAAGATGATGTAGAAGTATCATGTGTTCTTGTAGATGATGAAAGAATACATGAAATTAATAGAGAATATCGTCATATTGATCGTTCTACTGATGTCATCAGTTTCGCAATGGAAGATAATGATCAATTTTATGTAGAAGGTATGCCTAGAACTTTAGGAGATATTTTTATTTCTGTAGATCATGCTAAGAAGCAGGCAGAAGAATATGGTCATTCTTTAAGAAGGGAAATGTGTTTCTTATTTACACATGGTATTCTTCATTTGTTAGGATATGACCATATGACAGATGAACAGGAAAAAGAAATGTTTGGCTTACAGGATCAAATCCTAGGTGCTTTAAGCATTGAAAGAGAGGGAGCCTAATGGATTATCAATATCTTGTAGATGAAGCTTTTAAGGCAAGAGAGAATGCTTATGCTCCTTATTCACACTTTTTAGTAGGTGCCTGCTGTGAACTCAATGATGGCAAGATGATTTATGGTGCCAATATTGAGAATGCTGCTTATGGCTCTACAATGTGTGCTGAGCGTAATGCAGTATTTCAGGCTTATTGCCAAGGCTACCGTAAAGAGGATATTAAAGCACTTGCGATTGTTGGAGATGGACCGACATTGATTTCACCTTGCGGTTCATGTCGTCAGGTATTAAGTGAACTCTTGAAATCTGATACACCTATTGTATTAGGTGCAAGAGATCACTATGAAGTGACTAATATCTATGAATTATTACCTAGAAGTTTTAGTGAGGAGGATTTATGAGTTATAAATCAGGTTTCGTAAGTATTGTAGGACGTCCTAATGTAGGAAAATCTACTTTATTAAATCATATTTTAAAGACAAAATTAGTGATTACATCACCTACTGCCCAGACTACAAGAAATACAGTTCAAGGTGTATATACAGATGATGAAGCACAGATTGTATTTGTAGATACACCAGGTATTCATAAGCCACAGGATGGCTTAGGATCATTTATGAATACAACAGCTTTAAATAGTATTGTAGGAACTGATGTGATTTTATTTATTGAACCTGCCAATGAACGTATTGGTAAGGGAGACCGCTTTATTGTAGAAAAGTTAAAGAAAGCAGAATGTCCTGTCTATCTTGTATTAAATAAGGCAGACCTTCTTTCTAAAGATGAATTAATGGATAAACTGATTGAATGGAATCAGATGATGGACTTTAAGGAAATCATCCCAATTAGTGCACTTAATGGGGATAATGTGGATGAATTAATTAAGACTGTCAAACAGGATTTACCAGAAGGACCAGCTATTTATCCAGAAGATACAATTACAGATCATCCAGAACAGTTCATTATGGCTGAATTTATTCGTGAAAAGATTCTTTATTTCACTCATGATGAAATTCCTCATGATGTGGCGATAGAAATTGAACAGTGGATTGAAGATGAAAATGGAATAGATATCATGGCTGTGATTATTGTGAATAGAAAGAGTCAGAAGGGTATTATTATTGGTAAGCAGGGTACAATGATCAAGAAGATCAAAGACCAGGCAAGACGTGATATGAAACGTTTTGCGGGTGTACCTGTTAAACTTTCACTCTTTGTAAGAGTAGAAAAAGACTGGCGTAATAAAGCACAGTACTTAAAGGAATTTGGTTATAACCAGGATGACTACTCATAATATTGAGAAAACAGAAGGGGTTGTACTAAAAATAACTCCTTCAAAAGAATCTGATGCAATACTTTCTATTTATACACATGACTATGGTAGAATATCAGTCTATGGAAAAGGAATTAAAAAAATCAATTCTAAAAATGCGCGTGGTGTCACACCTTCTACGTTAAGCTTATTTGAGCTAAATGTACGCAAAGGATTATCATCTCTTATACGTGCTTCAGGAATTAAGTATTATACACATATCCAGGATCATATAGAAACAGATATACTAGCACAATGCTTATTAGAATACTATTATCGCTATGTTCCTGAAAATAAACCTGATCTAGAGACTTATACATTCTTAGTAGATGCTTTAAAAGCTATAGATACAGGATATTCATATAAATTGATTTATGCATTGATTC
Organism: Catenibacterium sp. AM22-6LB; assembly: GCF_003435615.1. Taxonomy (NCBI): domain Bacteria; kingdom Bacillati; phylum Bacillota; class Erysipelotrichia; order Erysipelotrichales; family Coprobacillaceae; genus Catenibacterium; species Catenibacterium sp. AM22-6LB. The sequence continues at coordinate 11,930 of NZ_QTUM01000056.1, read as the reverse complement.
TTGTCTTTATTATGAAAGATAACGGAATAGAGTTAGAAGTAGACGGATGTGTTCATTGTGGACATACATCAGTCACTTCTTTTTCGCTTGTAGATGGTGGTTTTGTATGCCATAAGCATCAAACACCACAGGATGTAGAATTATCTATAGATGCACTTAAGGCAATACGTCATATATATAAGACACCCATTGCCCATATTGATGCATTATCTATAGATGAATCAGTACTTAAAGAGATATTATTTATATTTGAACATTATATTGATGAATATTGTGGAATATATCTCAATGCGTTACGTTTTGTGAAGGAATGGATATGAGGGGAGGAATGATGTATGAAGCATGAAGAAACTTATACATCAACACTACATACACATGTTCACTTTTTCATTTATGAACCACAGGTGATCATTAGAGTCAAGGCTGTCTTATTTGTACAGCATGATCTTAACGAAAATGCATCAAGCTATGATCATTTTGCGAATTTCATGTGTGATAAAGGATATGTTGTTGTAGTGAGTGATATGGTCGGACATGGTCATTCACTAATTGATTTTGAACAGGGTTATTTTGGGAAAACAGATGTCCTTGATCATTTGATGAAGGATATGCATCATCTACAGAAAGTGATGATGGCACGTTATACAGATACACCTTATTATTATATAGGTACAGGACTAGGTGCACAGATGATTCGTGAATATGCAGCACGCTTTGGAGATTATTTCCAGGGAATGTTGTTGATGGGAGCAGTGTCCGGTGTCAGAGCCTACCGCTATAAGAATCTTTGTCTTAACTTCTTTAAACTTATGAAGGGTGAAAGATATCATCTCAATAAACTGGCATTAAGAAACAGAATGAAGTTATCACATCATTTCAATGGAGATCATCCGTTCTCTTATCTCACAGATAATGAACAACTAGTGAATAGATTTTCTAATGATACATTGACGAACTTCTCTTATACAGTTAAAGGCTATAGTGATATCTATAAGATTTCTAGACATGCCAACAGTGAAGAGACATATCAGAAAACACCAACATACTTATCTACATGGATTGCCTCCGGTGCACTTGATCCTCTCACTCGTTTAGGTAAAGATGCGCAGCTCATCTATCATAACTATAAAACACTAGGTATGGCCGATATCACATTAAAAATCTATGACAACAAACGTCATGCATTATTATTTGGTAAGGATCGTATTAACGTTTATACAGATATTCTTACCTGGCTAAACGCACGTACTTACATTTAACCTTTCTTTAAGAAAGGTTCTTTTTTATACACTTATAATTGGTTGACAAATATACACTATAAGGGTATAAATAGTGGGACTATAAAGTTCATGGCTTAGGTTATTCCTAAGTCATTTCTTATCTCAAGGAGGAAAATATGGCTACAAAAGATATGGAAAAGCTAATTGCACATGCAAAAGGTGAAGGTTTTGTCTATCAGGGATCAGAAATCTATGATGGACTCGCAAATACATGGGATTACGGACCAATGGGTGTCCAGTTAAAGAATAACATCAAAAACTTATGGTGGAAGAGATTCGTTCAGGAATGTCCTTACAACGTAGGTATTGATTCTGCAATCTTCATGAATCCAAGAGTTTGGCAGGCAAGTGGACATGTAGGTAACTTCAATGACCCACTTATTGACTGTAAACAGTGTAAATCAAGACATAGAGCGGATAAATTAATTGAAGCTTATGATTCTGAATTACATCCAGATGGATGGACTCCAGAAGAAATGATGACTTTTATTAGAGAACATAACATCGCATGTCCTGAATGTGGTGGACATGATTTCACAGATATCAGACAGTTCGAATTGATGTTTGAAACATCTATGGGTGTTGTAAAGGATGCTAAGAGCAAGATCTACTTAAGACCAGAAACTGCTCAGGGTATCTTTGTAAACTTCAAGAACGTTCAGAGAACATCACGTAAGAAATTACCATTTGGTATTGGACAGATTGGTAAATCATTCCGTAACGAAATCACTCCAGGTAACTTCATTTTCCGTACGAGAGAATTTGAACAGATGGAACTTGAATTCTTTACAAAACCAAATGAAGACTTAGAATGGTTTGAAAAATGGCGTCATGACTGTATGCAGTTCTTATATGATTTAGGTATCAATAAAGAAAACTTAAGATACAGAGACCATGACCAGAAAGAACTTTCTTTCTACTCTAAAGCAACAACAGATATCGAATACTTATACCCATTTGGATGGGGTGAATTATGGGGTATTGCAGATCGTACTGATTATGACTTAGGACGTCATCAGGAATATTCTAAGAAGAATTTAGAATACTTAGATCCAGACACTCATGAAAAATATCTTCCATATGTTATTGAACCATCAGTAGGTGCTGACCGTTTATTCTTATCAGTTCTTGCAGATGCATTTGAAGAACAGAAACTTGAAAATGGCGATGTAAGAAAAGTTATGCATTTCCATCCTGCATTAGCTCCAGTAAAGGTTGCAGTATTACCACTTACTAAGAAGCAGTCTGATGAAGCAATGGAACTTTATAACGATTTAGTAAAAGATTTCTATTGTGAATATGATCAGGCAGGTCAGATTGGTAAGAGATATAGAAGACAGGATGCTATTGGTACACCATTATGCGTGACTGTAGACTTCGATACAGCTGAAGATCATAGCGTTACTGTAAGAGATCGTGACACTATGGAACAGATCAGATTACCAATTGATCAGTTAAAAGCTTATATTGCAGATAAAACACGTTTTAACTAAGAGGATGATTAGATGGCAAGATTATCACAGGAAAAGATTGATGAAATCAGACAAAGCGTAGATATCGTTGATGTGATGGGCCAGTACCTTGAACTTCATAAAAAAGGCAAGAACTATATGGCTATCTGTCCTTTCCATGATGATAATCATCCATCTTTATCTATTTCACAATCAAGACAGATTTATAAATGTTTTGTATGCGGCAACGGAGGGAATGTTTTCACATTCATTCAGGAATATTTAAAGGTTCCTTTCGTAGAATCCGTTATGAAAGTGGCAGAGTTTGGACATGTAGATATGTCTGGCTATTCACTAGAAAAGCGTGTTGTGAAAGTAGATGAGGCGCTTGCGCCTCTTTATGATATGCACGCTTTTGCCTTGAAACTTTATATGTATTATCTCTATACACAATCAGGTAAACAGGCACTTGATTATTTACGTCATCGTGGTTTTGATGATGAACTCATTAAGATGTTTGGAATTGGGTATGCGCCAGATAAATCTATCTTACATGAACGTTTCCAGAAGGAAGGCTATACTGAAGTTGCTCAGGTGAAATCAGGATTAGTTTTAGAAAATGAACGTCATTATGATCGTTTCCGTGATCGTGTGATGTTTCCTCTTTATGATGAATTTGGAAAGGTTGTAGGTTTTTCTGGAAGAGTTTATAAAGCTCAGGATAAGAATTCTAAATATATGAACTCCCCAGAGTCCGATATATTTATTAAAGGTAAAACACTTTATAATTACCATCGTGCGAAAGAAGCAGTTCGTCAGGCAGGCTTTGTATATATTAATGAAGGGTTTATGGATGTCATTGCGATGCATCGTGCTCATCATGATAACTGTATTGCCTTGATGGGTACAGCTCTTACTAAAGATCATTTAAGAATGTTGAAGCGTATGACACGTACGATTCATTTATGTTTAGATGGTGATATGGCAGGGCAGGCTGCAGCTATGAAATCAAGTGATTTACTTACATCACAGGGCTTTGAAGTCAAGATTGTATTATTACCTGATGGAAGAGATCCAGATGAGATCTTATCAACAGAAGGTATAGAGGGTCTTGATGCGGTTTTAAAGGATACTTTAAGTCCTATTGATTTCATGATGGCCTTTGAATGTTCAAAACTTGATTTACGTAATTATGAAGATCGTAAAACCTTACTTGTAAAAGCATGTGAGAAGATTGCGAAGATAGAAGATAGAATTGATCGTGGACACTATATTACAAAGCTTTCATCATTGACTGATTTCCCTAAGGAAATCATTGAGGAACAACTTTTAAATAGTTCTGCAGTTATTGAACATCGTGAACAGTTTTCTCAAAATCGTATTGAAACAATTCAGGACCAGCGTCCTATTCTAGATAAATATACTTTGGCAGAAAAGAATTTATTATTCTATATGTTGAATGACCGTCAGGTCAGTGATATTTATGAAGCAAAAGCAGGCTTTATGCATAATGATACATATCGTGCATTAGCTGCTTATATTAGAGATTATTATCGTACGCATCAAACAATGGATATTGCGAACCTCATCGATAAGATTGGGAGTTCTCATTCAACCCTTGTGAATGCATTGACAGATATTGCGGAGTGTTCACTTCCACTCCCTTATCAAAAAGAAGTGATTGATGATTATATTGCGAGAATTACAGAAAATACCAAGAATATTCGTGAACAGGAATTACAGGAACAGTTTAAGAATGTCCTTGCGCCTAGCGCAAAAGCTGAGATTCTCCAAAAGCTAATTGATTTAAAAAAGGAGTAGCTATGGCAAAAAAGGAAAAAGCAGTACAGGGTATTACTCTTGAAGAACTTGAAAAAATGCTGATTAGTGCCGCTAAGGCTAAAGGCAACCGTTTAACTCAAGATGACTTAGATGCTTTCCAGTCTAGATATGATTTAGATGATGAAGCATATGAAAACCTTATTGATGCAATCAATGAAAACCATATTGAAATTGAAGATGGTTTAGATGCATTAGAAATAGATGATAATGACTTCATGGCTGGAGGGGCAGATGGTCTTGATGATCTTGAAGGCTTAGAAGTAGATACAGATGATGATACAGGTGATGATGATATCGCAAATCTAGATTTTGGTAATGATCTAGATATGGACTTTGGTGATACAAATAAGATGTATAACCAGTCTGATGACGATGATGATATGAACCAGTTAGGTTCTAACGTTAAAATCAATGACCCTGTAAAGATGTACTTAAAGGAAATTGGTCGTGTAGACTTATTAACTCATGAACAGGAAATTGAACTTGCAAAACGTATTCTTGAAGGTGATGAACAAGCTAAGAAAGAACTTGCAGCTGCAAACTTAAGATTAGTTGTATCTATCGCTAAGAGATATGTAGGTCGTGGTATGTTATTCCTAGACTTAATTCAGGAAGGTAACATGGGTCTTATTAAGGCTGTAGAAAAGTTCGATTATACAAAAGGATTTAAGTTCTCTACATATGCAACATGGTGGATCAGACAGGCTATCACTCGTGCAATTGCCGATCAGGCACGTACTATCCGTATTCCAGTACATATGGTAGAAACTATCAACAAGTTAACTCGTATCCAGAGACAGCTTGTTCAGGAATTAGGTAGAGAACCAACAGCTGAAGAAATCGCAGAAAAGATGGATGGAATGACTCCTGCAAAGGTAAGAGAAATCCAGAAGATTTCTTTAGAACCAGTTTCTTTAGAAACACCTATCGGTGAAGAAGATGATTCTCATTTAGGTGACTTCATTGAAGATGAAGGTGCTATGAGCCCTGATGATTATGCATCTAACGAATTATTAAAAGATGAATTAAATGAAGTATTATTAGAACTTACAGATAGAGAAGAAAAAGTATTAAGACTTAGATTCGGTCTAGATGATGGACGTACAAGAACACTTGAAGAAGTAGGTAAAGAATTCAACGTAACTCGTGAACGTATCAGACAGATTGAAGCAAAAGCTTTAAGAAAATTAAAACATCCTTCACGCTCTAAACGTCTAAAGGACTTCTTAGATCACTAATGAAGCTTCATTCAAAACGTCTAAGCAAAGTTGCTTGGATGATTGAAGAACATAAACAAGGAACTATCCTGGCAGATATCGGCACTGATCATGCCTATCTGCCTTGTTTTTTACTTGATGAAAACATCATCACATCAGCTTATGCATGTGATGTAGCGGAAGGACCTCTCTCTAGTTCTAAAGAAACAATTCAGTCTTTACATCTTGAAAATCAAGTCATCCCATTACTTGGTAATGGATTAGATCCTATCATCGATAAGAAAGTAGATATGATCTCTATTTGTGGTATGGGTGGCTTATTGATGAGTGAAATATTAGATGCTCATCTTGACTATGTAGAAGATAAAATACTCTTCCTACAGGCAAATACAGCCATTGATTTATTAAGAGAATACTTAATGAATCATAACCTACAGATTATTGATGAAGCATTAGTCAAAGATGCTCATCATATTTATGAAATCATGGTTGTGAAAAAAGGCCATCAGGAATTAGATGAAAAAGATATTCTCTTTGGACCAGTCCTTAGAAAACAGAAGGATCCTCTCTTTATTGAGAAGTGGGAAAGAGAACTAAAGATTCAAAGACGTATATTGGATTCATTAAATACTGAACATGAAAAATATGCAAAGGTATTACATTCTATTGCCTTAATTGAAGAAGTACTCTAGGTACTTCTTTTTTGTGTTATAATATTTGAAATGGAAGGTGATATTTATGAAAGCAGAACAGATTATTAAAATCATGGAATCTCATTATCCTTTAAGTTGTCAAGAGGACTGGGATCATTGTGGATTACAGGCAGGCAATATTCATACAGAAGTGAATAAAATAATGATTGGTTTAGATGCTGACTTACAAACTCTACAGGAAGCCATTGATGCAGGATGTCAGATGCTGATTACCCATCATCCATTCTTATTCAATACATTGACTTTAGATACTACAACACCTGTAGGACGTTTTATTGAAAAAGCGATTAAACATAATATTGTTGTCTATAGTGCGCATACATCTCTAGATAAGATTTCCATGAATAGATGGTTAATGGAAGCATTAGGCTGTTTAAATATTGAAGATGCCGATGAATCTAATATTACTAAGAAGGGTGTACTCCCAGATACAATGGGCATGTATGAATTCTTGGATTATGTAAAGAAAGCTTTTAATATTCCATCAGTCAATTATGCAGGTAAAGTGAAAGAAGTCTCTACAGTAGGAATCTGTGGTGGTTCTGGAGGAGATTTAATAGATGAAGTCGCTCCACAGGTCGATGCTTATGTCACAGGTGATTTAAAATATCATAGTGGTTTAAAAGCATCAGATTATAATATTCTTTTAGTAGATGTAGGGCATCATGTAGAAGTCATTATGGTACATAAATTAAAAGAATTATTAGAAAAAGAAATAGACTGTGAAATCGTAGAAGCGACTTCTCCAGGCTATTTTAAGGGGTATTAGGATGATTTTGACTACAATTGCCTATTTAAAGAAAGATGGGAAAACATTACTTCTTCATCGTATAAAAAAGAAGAAAGATATCAATGAAGGTAAATGGATTGGTGTAGGTGGTAAATTAGAACCAGGTGAATCACCCGATGAATGTGTAAAAAGAGAAATACTAGAAGAAACAGGCTATACAGTACATTCTATTAGATGTCATGGTTATGTCACATTCCCAAGTCTTTATTATGGTGAAGATGAAGGTATGTTTGTTTATTCTTGTCATGATTTTGAAGGGACATTAAAAGACTGTGATGAAGGTGTTCTTGAATGGGTGGATGATGATTTAATTCCTGATTATCCACAATGGGAAGCAGATTATCATTTCTTAAACTGGATGGAAGATGATCACTATCACCATGCCAAGGTGACTTATAAGAATGATGAACTTATAGAATATAAAGAAGAAATATATTAAAAAGGAGCGCGGATTAGATTAATCCGTGCTCCTTCATATTTTTATAAATACCATCATTCGCGATATCATCACATACTTCATCAGCAATAGCCTTTAAACCTTCTTTCGCATTACCGACTGCAACACCATGCGCTACAAATGTCAACATCTCTGCATCGTTCATACCATCACCATAAGCATATGTATCCTTTTGATTAATACCTAAATGGTTAATAAGTGCTTCAATGGCAGTATGCTTATTCACACCCGCTACAGATAATTCACCTGATGCATCACCAAATGCAGGAACAGTACATTCAATCACTTGGAATGCATCACAAAACTGCTTTCTTATTTCATCAAATGGAATACTTTCATGTTCTAAGAAACAAATCTTATTCACATCGTTTCTATACATATTCTCATTTTCAATGAGTGCAGTAATAAAATGACTTGGTTCCTCTTCCTTTTTTCTTCTTGCTTCAGGATCATTTTTAAGATCACCATAGATGATGCTTTCTAATCTTTTAATGAGGTTCTTAGAGGCAAATAAACCACCATTAGATTCTAAATAATAGTCATAATGATTTGTTTCAAAGAAGTCTACAACTCGATGAACATCTTCATCGCTGACCTTCTTATGATACAACATTTCATCACCCATCTGTACAAATCCACCTCCAGCACCAATGATGCCATCAAATCCTACATCTAGAATATAAGGATAGATTTCTGCAAGAGAACGCCCTGTACAAAGATAACATAAATTTCCTTTTTTACGCGTCTCGTGCACTGCCTGGATAGTTGATTCAGGAATACATTCCTTTACAGGTCTCACATCTACTAAAGTCCCATCCACATCAAAAAATATAATCTTCTTACTCATATATTCTCCTATAACATCTTTTCATAAGGTATTTCAGGTTTAATAAAACTATCTGGGTTATTTTCATCATACTGCTTCAAGAAATCAATAATCTGATTAGTCAATACAGTAGGTGTAGAAGCTCCAGAACTTACTCCTACATGTTTCTTTCCTTTAAGCCATGATAAGTCTAACTCTTCAAGACTTCCAATCATCTTGGTATCTTTATGTGCTTTCTCCATACTAATAGAAGCCAGCTTCTTTGTATTATTAGAATGAGGATCACCTACAATAATGACTAGATCAATATCTTCATTCATCTTCGCAATGGCTTCCTGTCTAATTTGTGTAGCTGAACAAGTTTCCTTCATGATTTCTACATCTAATATTTTTTTCGCATACTCACATAAATCATAAACATCATAAAGGGACATAGTTGTCTGGTTAGTCATCACATAATGTTTATCTTTATCAAGTGTTTCTAAATCGTTCTTAGATGTAATTAAATGAATATGTTCAGGATCAATCAATAATGCACCTTCAGCTTCAGGATGATTCTTTTTACCTATATATAAAACATCCTTCCCACGCTTTAACTGTTCTTTAATAAGTGTATGTGTCTTAATAACATCTAAACATGTTGCATCCACTACATTGAGTCCTTTACTCTTTGCCTTCTCAATGACACAATCTCCTGCACCGTGTGCTGTAATAATCACTGTTCCTTCATTGATTTCATCAAGCAGTTCCATTCTTGTCTTACTTGCATCCTCAATTGTGATGGCACCACGCTTCTTTAATGCATCCACAATAAACTGATTATGGACAATCATACCAAGTACTGTAATAGGACCCGGCTGTTCTATTGTCTCTTTTACTATATTAATAGCACGTATAACACCCTTGCAATATCCTCTAGGGACAATTCCTGTGACTTTCATATTCTTCACCTCAAAAACAATTCTAACATAAGTGAGATTAGATTTGTTTTTTTTTCAAATCATGGTATGATAATAGACGCTAAAGGAGGCGAATTATAATGGATTTATTTGACAAATTTCAATTTAATGATTATGTAAAAAAGACTTTAAACAACATACATTTCACATCACCAACACCTATCCAGGATAAGGTGATCCCCCTTGTTTATAAGAATAAAGATATTATTGGTATCTCACAGACAGGTACTGGTAAAACTCATTCATTCTTAATTCCTATCATTGATCGTATTGATACAAATGCAGATTATGTACAGGCAGTTATTACAACTCCTACAAGAGAACTTGCACACCAGATCTATGAAAACGCAAAGGAATTCAAGAAAGAAAACCCTGATTTAAGAATCTCACTTGTAATTGGTGGTTCTGATAAGCAGAAGGCTATTAATAAGCTTTCTACACAGCCACATATCGTTATTGGTACACCAGGACGTATTAAAGACTTATCTTTAAATGAACAGGCTTTAATCATCACTACAGCAACTACATTTGTAGTAGATGAAGCAGATATGACTTTAGAATATGGTTATCTTGAAGATTTAGATGCAGTCTTATCTAAGATGAGAGAAGATTTACAGATGCTTGTATTCTCAGCAACTATTCCTGAACATTTATGGCCATTCTTAAGAAAATATATGAATGCGCCAGAATTAGTACAGATTGATGCCCATAAGAAAACAACAGACAATACAAAACATTACTTAATTCATACAAAGCATCATGACCGTTATACAGTATTAAAGAATATCATGGATATCATTGACCCATATATATGCTTAATTTTCTGTAATAAGAGAACAGAAGCCACTAAGCTATCTGATCAGTTAAGAAGTGATGGTTATCGTGTCGGTGAAATTCATGGTGACTTAGAACCACGTGAACGTAAACAGATGATGAGACGTATCAATAATAATGAATATCAGTACATTGTAGCTACAGATATTGCGGCTAGAGGTATTGATATTGATGGTGTATCTCATGTTATTAATATGGAATTCCCAACAGAAAGAGACTTCTATATTCATAGATCTGGTAGATGTGGTCGTGGTAAGTATAAGGGTGAATGTTATTCTATGTATGATTCATCTAATCAGCAGATGGTTGAATCACTTGAAAAGAAGGGTATTCACTTTGAAGTAAAAGAAATCCGTAATGGTGTATTAACGGATGCCAAGGCACGTAATAAGCGTAAGAATAGAAATGCGCCACAGTCTGAATTAGAAAAAGAAATTCAGCGTATTATTAAGAGACCTAAGAAAGTTAAACCTGGTTATAAGAAGAAGAGAAAAAGAGAAATTCAGGCTATTTACCAGAAAAAGAAAAGAGATATTATTCGTAAAGATATTCAGAGACAGAAAAAAGAACGTGCGAAACAGGCACAGAGAGAAAAACGTGAAAGGGAGAACATGCAGTGATTATAGGTTCACATGTCTCAATGGGTGGTAAGGAAATGCTTCTAGGAAGTGTAAAAGAAGCATTAAGTTATAATGCCAATACATTCATGTTTTATACAGGAGCACCTCAGAATACGAGACGTAAACCTGTTTCTGAATTACGTGTAGAAGAAGCCAAAGAATTAATGAAAGAAAAGGGGATAGACATGGACAAGGTTGTTGTTCATGCCCCTTATATTATTAATTTAGGAAATACAATCAAGCCTGAAACAAGAGAACTTGCTGTATCATTCTTACGTCAGGAAATTGAAAGATGTGACGAAATTGGTGCTACAAGACTTGTTCTTCATCCAGGTGCTCATGTTAAAGCAGGGGATGAAGCAGGATTAGATGCGATTGTATCAGGCTTAAATGAAGCAATGAAGCCAGACCAGAAGGTACATATTGCCTTAGAAACAATGGCAGGTAAAGGCACTGAACTAGGTAGAACATTTGATCAGTTAGCTTATATTATTGATCATTGTGATTATCCTGAATTATTAGGTTTATGTTTAGATACATGTCATTTAAATGATGCAGGTTATGATATTTCTGATTTTGATGCAATTCTTGATGAAGTCGATGAAAAGATCGGTTTAGATAAAGTATTAGTTGTTCATGTCAATGACTCTAAGAATCCACAAGGTTCTCATAAAGATAGACATGAGAATATTGGTTTTGGGACAATCGGTTTTGATACATTGGACTCTATTGTATCTAATGAACGCTTAAAAGATGTTCCTAAGATTCTAGAAACACCTTATATTGAAAAGAATGCACCTTATAAAGAAGAAATTGAAATGTTGAAAAAGCATGAATTCAACCCAGGTTTAAAAGAAATGTTTGAATAAGCAGCTATGGCTGCTTATTTTTTGTGCGACAGGCAGTCGCTTATATGTCATGTCAACAGGGGCATGACATTT
>NZ_QTUM01000055.1:0-16692 GCF_003435615.1 Catenibacterium sp. AM22-6LB | reverse complement strand
ACATGACCGCTCTTAATTACGTATCCATCTTTTGTAGTTGGAATATATCCTTTCTCTTTAATGCGGACCCAGCCAAGTGACGGAATCTTGATTCTGTGTCTTTCACAACAACAATCTTTTGGATTATTCCTTACGAAATACATCTTCACATCAAATCTGCCTTTCTTTTTAAACTTTGGAAAGGCACTCTTGTGATTAAAGAATCTCTTAAATGCGGTCTGTCCGTTATTGACTGCCTGTGTTACCGATTTTGAATAAGCTTCCTTGATCCAGGAATATTCTGGATGGCTCGGAAGAAACTCATTGTTAAGCCATACTCTAAACTGGCTGCTGCTCATAAACTTTTTGCCACTTTCATGAAGTTCCTTATTATGAGCAAGATAGAAGTTATAGATAAATCTGCAAGTACCTATTGTTTTACGAATCCTGACTTTCTGCTCATCTGTCGGATTTATTTCCGTCTTGAAGCTCTTCAGCAATTTCCTCATCCCTTTCTATCTGTTTTTTTATACTTACTAAACCCATACAGCCTGCAGGAGAACACATGAAGTATTGAAACAATATCCTCTCCATCTGATTTCTAATCTAATTATAGTACAAATGGAAAATCTATGTATTCAGTTCGACTTTATGAACGCCGATTAATAGGCGTTCATAAAATTTAATTTTCACTAACCTGTGGTTTGTGGGTATTCAAATTATAGTTTTAATTTTTTTCCATTACTCCATCTAATAAATCGTTACACGCTTTCCATAATTTTCAATACACAGGTCTACAATAATTCTTTTGCGTTACAAAACTATCTTGAAAATGTAACTCGACTTAGTAAATGACGATTATAAGTATAATAATGCCTATTAGTTTGGGTTCGGTTTGCCTTTAAAGTTCCTTCTCTATCTCACCGTTATAATATCTTAACAGATACGCCTAAAAGTCAATAAAATCCGTTTGTTTAAAATTCGTGATATTTGATGTGTTCATTTTAATGCTCTCCTTTGCGGGGATCTAAACACATTTAATCACAATAGTCAATATATTTAGTTACTTATATTTTCCTCCTCAAGTTATTTTTGAATGTTGTAACGAGAAAGTACCGTAGTACTTCCTCGTTACAACACACAAAGTGTGTGTTGCTTAGTGATTAGTTATTTAAAAGCTTATCTTCATCAGACCAAGAATATAATGAACGGATATCAGCACCTACTTTTTCACATTCATGTTCATTGTGTAACTGTCTCATTGCTTTGAAGTGAGCCTGTCCACCTGCTGCTGACATTTCAAGTAAGAATTCTTTAGCGAATGAACCATCCTGGATATCAGCTAATACTTTCTTCATTGCTTTCTTAGTGTCTTCAGTGATTAATTTAGGACCAGTGATATAGTCACCATATTCTGCAGTATTAGAAATAGATTTTCTCATACCTTCGAAACCTGACTGGTAGATTAAGTCTACGATTAACTTCATTTCATGGATACATTCAAAGTATGCATTCTTTGGATCATAACCAGCTTCTACTAATACTTCGAAACCAGTCTGCATTAACTGACATACACCACCACAAAGAACTGCCTGTTCACCAAATAAGTCTGTTTCAGTTTCAGTTCTGAATGTAGTATCTAGTAGACCAGCTCTTGCACCACCGATTGCAGCACCATAAGCTAATGCATAATCATGAGCCTTACCAGTGTAATCCTGTTCAACTGCTACTAGACAAGGAGTACCTTTACCTGCCTGGTATTCTGAACGTACTGTATGACCTGGGGCTTTTGGAGCAATCATAGTAACATCAACGTTCTTTGGTGGAACGATTTGATTGAAATGAATATTGAAACCATGAGCGAACATTAACATATCGCCTTCGTTTAAGTTTGGTTCGATAGCTTCTTTATAAAGTTTAGCCTGTAATTCATCAGGAATTAATACCATAATGATATCTGCCCAAGCAGCTGCATCAGCAGATGTCATAACCTTAAGTCCCTGTTCTTCTGCTTTCTTCCAAGACTTAGAACCTTCATATAGACCAACAACAACGTCTACTCCAGATTCTTTAAGGTTTAATGCATGTGCATGTCCCTGAGAACCATAACCGATGATAGCAACCTTTCTACCATCCAATAAAGATAAATCACAGTCTGTGTTGTAATAGATTTTAGCCATATTTAATTACCCCCTATTTTTCTTAGCTTTCATCTTTTCTATATCAAAATCATCTAGTCCTCTTCCGATGCCAGCAATACCAGTACGGACGATTTCGGTGATATTGAACGTATCTAACATTGTGAGAATACCATTGATCTTATTATGATCACCTGTTACTTCCACAACGAGTGAATTTGGCGCAACATCGACAATCTGCGCTCTAAATATATTGACTATTGACACAATATCAGGTCTTTGTGAGTGGTCTGCTTCTACCTTAATAAGCACCAATTCACGATAGACTGAATGGTCATCATCTAACGGAAATATTTCAATTACATCTTCCAGCTTTCTTAACTGCTTTTTAATCTGTGCAAGAGTGGCTGGTTCTCCTCTTGCAGATACTGTCATACGTGAGACTGTTGGATCATTTGTTTCCCCAACGGTCAATGAATCAATGTTGTAGCCTCTTCTAGAGAATAATCCAGCCACACGGCTTAATACGCCGGCTGTATTATCAACTAGAATAGACAGGACAAGTCTTTCCATTAAGCGGCCTCCCTCATATCCTTATGTATTCTATTCATAGCAGAAATAATTGCTTTAATAGTTGCAGTTGTAATATTTGGATGAACACCTACACCCCATTCAATAATAGATGTACCTTTTGCTCTAAGTTGTACATAAGCAGCAGCTTTAGCACTTGAACCAGATGTTAATGCGTGTTCTGAGTAATCTAATAAGTGAATATAATGGTATCCATTATCATTGAATGCATTCTTAACTGCATCAATTGGACCATTACCATAACCAATAATTGTACGTTCTTCACCATGATCACGAATTGTTAATTCTACTTTTCTTTCAAATTCATTTTCTGTATCTTCTGAGATATCTGTTAGCTTCTGATAAATGAACTGGAATGGTTCTTCGTTCTCAATATATTCATTTCTGAATGTATCATAGATTCTTTCTGGTGATACTTCACCTTCTGCTTCAGAGATGTTCTGTACAATCTTTGCGAAGTCACCCTGTAATGGTTTAGGTAAATGATAACCAAAGACTGTATCCATAACGAAGGCCACACCACCTTTACCTGATTGAGAGTTAATACGAACGATTGGTTCATATTGTCTATTTAAATCAGCTGGGTCAATTGGTAAGTAAGGAACTTCCCATTGTTTCTGATGTCTTTCATGATATTTATGAATACCTTTATTAATAGCATCTTGATGGCTTCCAGAGAATGCTGTGAAGACTAACTGACCAGCATATGGAGAACGAGGATTAACTTCCATCTTTGTACATTCTTCATAAGTATGCTTGATATCATTCATCTGTGTGAAGTCAAGTTCTGGATTGACACCATGTGTATACATATTTAATGCAACAGTGACGATATCTACGTTACCTGTTCTTTCACCATTTCCAAATAATGTACCTTCTACTCGATCAGCCCCTGCCATTAATGCAAGTTCTGTTGCAGCAACACCACATCCTCTATCATTATGTGGATGAACTGAGATAATAGCTCTTTCACGATCTTTTAGGTTTCTACATACATATTCAACCTGATCCGCAAAGACATTTGGTGTATCCATTTCTACAGTTGAAGGAAGATTCACAATCACTTTATTATCTTTAGAAGCACCCCATACATCTAAGACTGCATCGACTACTTCTACTGCATAATCCATTTCTGTACCAGTAAAGCTTTCAGGTGAATATTCAAGAATGACTTGACCTTTAAAGTTATTACATAACTTCTTTACAAGAGCACAGCCATCTGTCGCAATCTTCTTAATTTCATCTTTATCTTTGTTGAAGACAACATCTCTTTGAAGGATACTTGTTGAATTATAAATATGCACAATAGCGCGATCTAATCCATCAAGGGCTTCAAATGTTCTCTTAATTAAGTGTTCACGGCACTGAGTTAATACCTGAACAGTGACATCATCAGGAATGAGATTTTCTTCAATCAATAATCTTAAGAAGTCATATTCAATCTGTGAAGCTGAAGGGAATCCTACTTCAATTTCCTTGAATCCAAGTTCTACTAATAACTTGAACATCTTCACCTTTTCTTGAATATTCATTGGTGTTACTAATGCCTGGTTACCATCACGTAAATCTACTGAACACCAGATCGGTGCTTTTTCAATTGTCTTATCTGGCCATGTGCGGTCTTTCAAGCTCACTGTTTCAAATCTCTTGTACTTTTGGTAATTCATCATAATTGTTTATTCTCCTTTCCAACCTATAAAAAAAGCCCTCGCCCTTACTAGCGTAAGAGGACGAGAGAATAATTCTTCGTGGTTCCACCTCAATTTATTGATATCTCACAATATCAACCTTATCGAGTACGCTTTATATATAAAGTACATACTCTAGCGAGATAACGGTCGCAAATACCGTAGCAGCCTACTTAATTCAGTGCTCCACTCAAGGATGAGTTCAAAGATGATCAAACAGTTCTTTACACCAGCCAGAACCTCTCTGCGCTTTCATCATTCCCTTACTAGTTCCTATCAAAGTCGTTTTCTTTTGGGTTGTTGTGTTTATCATATACTTCTCACATAGACATGTCAACAAACTTTTTCACTTTTTTCCTTATTTTCCTAATTATATTAATTATTTGTCGGATAATCAGTTTTATAAGCGTTTTCTTGTAATGAGTTATATAAATTTTATTGTAATATTCAATATTATTTCCATTGTTTTTAATTACAGACATTTTTATATTTACTTCGCAAAATATTTATTATATTAATAAATATTTATCCATTCAAACCATAAAAAAAGATGTCTTTCGACATCTTATCTCTGTAATGCAAGCTTGATTAATTCATCAATAAGAGCTGGTGTATCTAGTCCAGCATCCTTCATTAATTGAGGATACATAGAGATATTAGTAAAGCCAGGCATAGTATTGATTTCGTTTAAATAAACGTTTCCTGTATCGTTATCATAGAAGAAGTCACATCTAGCTAGACCTGTACCATCTACTGCCTTAAATGCTTTAACAGCAGCCTGTCTGATATAATCCTGGATAGACTGATCTACTCTTGCAGGAATGCATGTTGCACTCTGTTCATCTTCATATTTAGATTCATATGTATAGAATTCACCATGAGGTAAAATCTGTCCTACACGTGATGCACTGATATCATCATTACCAATGACAGCACATTCTAATTCTGTCGCATTAATAGCTTTTTCTACAACAACATGACGGTCATAAGATGCTGCTTCATGAAGTTTTGGTAGTAAATCAGTTAAAGTATTAACCTTATAACAGCCTACACTTGAGCCAGAACGGCTAGCCTTTACAAAGCAAGGGAATCCTAAGTGTGTATAGATTTCCATTTCTACATTAAAGCTTTCTCTACCTTCATTATCTACTACAACTAATTTATCATCATATCTCTTCTTGACATATAGAGAAGGCACCTGAGGAATATTAGCCTGGTCAAATAGTTTCTTTGCATAAATCTTATCCATTGCAGTACAAGATGCCATCACACGGCATCCAACATATGGCACCTGAGCCATTTCTAATAAGCCCTGGATAGTACCATCTTCACCAAACTGTCCATGTAATACTGGGAATACAACATCAAATGATTTTAGGAAAGTGAAATGATCATTGATCTTTGTAGCACCTTCTAACCAGTTATCACTAGAGAAATCAGTAGAAACTAAATCATACCATTCTCCTTCTTTTGTAATACCTGCAACTTTAATATCATATTTACTCTTATCACAATTTTTATAGATATTCACACATGACATACGGCTAACAGCATGTTCTGTAGACTGTCCACCACATACTAATAATAACTTCATCTTAATTATTCTCCTTTAAATCATTAATGACTTCTTTTAAATGCATACCATTAGAAGCCTTGACTAGAACAACATCATTTTCTTCTAGACATTCCTGTAAATAAGCACTTAAAGAGGCATTATCATCAAAATGATAAGCAAGGCCTGGTTTTGCTTTATTTACTTCGTCTGAAATATAACGCGCAGCAGGACCTACAGTCAAGACTAAATCAATATTCTTTTTAAGTAAATGTGCTCCTACAGCACGATGAAGTGTTTCTTCATAATCACCAAGCTCTAACATATCCCCTAATACTGCAATTTTACGGCCTGAATAACCTGATAATACATCAATACTTGATCTCATAGAATCAAGATTCGCGTTATACGTACCATCAATCACACGGATATGACGATCAAGTGTTAAGATATCATTTCTATTCTTAGTGAGTTCAAATGTTTCAATACCCTTGATACATTTTTCCATTGGAATATTTAATAATAAACCAACCTGAATCGCAATTAATGCATTAAAGATAAAATGAACACCTGGTACATAGACTCTTACATCATAATCCTGCCCATCTACTTTTACTCTAAATGATGACATATCTTCATTCAAGATAATGTCAGTCGCTTTTAAGTCTGCTTCACTTTCAATACCAATAGTCTTTAAAGAGATTCCTTCAGGATGGACTGTAGATAGTAAATCATTGTCGTTATTGACTACTAAAGTACCATGATTCATACCATGTATGATTTCCATCTTGGCCTGTAAGATATTTTCTCTTGAACCAAGTTCACCAATATGTGCTGTACCAATATTTGTGATTGCTGCAATGTCAGGTAATGCAATCTTAGTTAAATAATCGATTTCTTCTAAATGGTTCATACCCATTTCAATAACCATGACTTCTTCACCATTATAACGAAGAATAGTTAGAGGTAAACCAATATTATTATTGAAGTTACCCTGTGTTTTTAATGTTGTATATTGCTGGGAAATAACACTCGCAATCATATCTTTAGTACTTGTTTTCCCTGCTGAACCAGTGATTCCTACAACCTTTGCATGAGAATGTACACGTACATAACGTGCTAAATCACCTAATGCCTTCATTGTATCTTCTACTAGAATCACATTATGTACATCATCTTCTATAGGATGGCTTGTCAAAGTGGCTATTGCACCATTTTTAAAAGCCTGTGGGATATAGTCATGCCCATCTTTAATACCTACTAGAGGGATATATAGGTTTCCTGGCTGAATAACACGTGTATCCTGTGTAAAGCCATTCACCTGGTCATCTAAGTGACCATTTAAGAGTTTTCCGTTTGTTGCCTCAATAATTTCGCTTATTAACATATAATCATCTCCATTTTTTACCCACCCATTATAGCATAAATCTTATATACAAAAAAAGACACTGAAGTGAATCAGTGCCTAATTATCAAATATCACTGCATACTTTGTATTAGAAGTGTTTACAACTTTCCAATCCTGATTATCTTTCACAAAGAGATGATCATTCACAATCTGCATACCACTGATACGATGTGACTGGAATTGATAAACTGCAGTTGGTTCTCTCTTTTCAAAATCTAGACGATACATCTTTGCATCACTGCCCACATAATAGATTGCTTCATCACTCATCACAAACATAGAATAACCAATATCATTTAAAATAATCTGGGATTCTTTTGTTTGGACATTCACTCTACCAATTGTCATTTTAGGTGTAGTGAAATAAAGATAACCATCTTTATAGACTGAACCATAAACTTGTTCATTATAAATAGTATCTGTGTCTTTAGTAGTCATATTATAAGAAATAATAGAACTCTTACCAGTTAGATAAATAATATCTCCATTAAAGTTCATATTGTAGATATGTTCATCTAAAAGTTTAGTAGATGTTTTACTAGAAATATCATAAACATATAAGCTTTCATTATCACTATCATTCTGATAATAGAGCTTATTATCATGATAAGTCATATAGAATGCTGAAACATCCTGTAGTGTTTCAGACTTTTCTGTCTTTGTGTCAAGAACACAGATATGATGGTTTTTATCTGTATAATAAAGCTTTTCTCCGACAAGATTTAAATAAGTGGCATACTTGATATCATATGTCTTTACGACATTCATATCTTTATCTAATTTTACCAATTTACTGTCAGGTTTTGACATGAAGATATAATGATCATTAGCTGCGACAGTTCCATCATTAGATAAATTAGAATATTGTTCAATTTCTGTTGTCTTCTTTAGTTTAATTACAGAAGTCATTTCTTCTGAAGTACTCGAATTACCATCTGCCCATTTAATATTATCAGAATGATTCAAATAATACTGTGCACCGGTAGTCGCAAGTATTAAGACAAGTACTGATATAATAACTACTTTCCAGTTAATCTTACGTGATACCTTTTCCGGTTCATATGTTTTTTCTTCTTCTTGATAAATACGTGATGTAGGAATAAAAGACCCTTGAGGACGACGTGATGTTGAAGCAGGTCCTAATGGTTTTCCACAATAAGAACAGAACTTCGCATGAGGAATGTTCTGATGACCACAATGAGGACATTGATCATCCAGTGGTGTACCACAATAGGGGCAGAAATGTGACCCTTCTGGGATTTCTTTATGACATGTAGGACAAATCATTTAGTTGTCATCTCCAGTCTTTTCTTCATCTACAACCTTATATTCTACATCAATGATATCAGGATTATCATTACGTGATGAAGACTGAGATTGAGATGAATATTGTGTTTGTGCTTCTTCATACTGTTTTCTGATTTTCTTTAGTTTAAAATATTTCCAGATTTCATAAACAATAAACATGATCAATAAGAAAGGCCATGCATAAGCAATAATGTTTAAGAATACAGATAAAACTAGAAATATAATTATAAAATAGATTAGTGCATCCATAAATTTTTTCTCCTTTAAGTGTCGTCATTATATGTTTCTATTGTAAACAAATGATGAACTCACAGAAATTATACCAATTTCAAACAAAAAATAGAAGATGCCTTAGACATCTTCTAAAATTTCACATATTAGTAGTTAAAAAGGTCTTTAAGAGTAATACCTAAGCCTCTCGCAAATTGATCAATGGCTTTAAGACTCACATTTCTAGTACCTCTTTCTACATCAGAAATATAATTCTTAGAAAGATGACATCTAAATCCTAGTTCTTCTTGAGAGATTCCCTGCTGCATTCTTAATTCCTTAATACGCATTCCAAATCTTTCTGTGACAGTCATTATTCTTCCTCCATCTGACGAAGACGTGCAGCTTCTTCTTTGATCTTCTTAAAACGATGGTGAAGACCAGATTTAGAAATTGTCTGACCTGTCTTATTAAAATACACATCTGCTAGTTCATTAAGTGTAAGTTCTGGGTTTTCTAAACGAATCTGCGCCACATCCGCAGTCTTAGAATCTAGAATCTCTATGCCTGCTTTATCAATCACATAGGCAATATCTTCAATCTGTTTTGCACTCGCTGTCATAGCTTTCATTTCATTCGCAATATCGCAATTATTCCATCTATTGACAGTATTAGCCATAGAACGGTCAATACGTGTTGTTTCAAATTCCATAACAGAAGTAGAAGCACCTATAGCACGTAAGAAGTCTCCTATTCTTTCTGCAGATTTCATATAGATAACATAACGATTACGTCTCTTGATCACATGCGCATTTAAGCCATAGCTATTCAACATAGCTTCAATATATTGTGCAAGAGGTTCATCCTGTACACTCATCTCTAAATGATAATTAGATGTATCGGGGTTATTGACTGAACCACTTGCAAGAAATATACCTGCAAGATAAGCTCTTCTTGTGCGATCATCATATAAAATCTCATCAGAAGGTAACATCGTAAATCCTAAACCTTCTAATAAATGAAGATCTTCTAGTATTTCTCTTGCCTTAGAAACCTTAAGAAGATAAACATTGTTCTTCTTAAGCTTCATCATCTTTTTTACTTTAAATTCAATTGAAGGTGCATAAAGTTCTTTAAGAAGTTTATGCATCTTTGACGCTATTTTTGCGTTTTCTGTACGGATTAGGAGAGAGAGTCCCTGTCCTAACATCAGTGTTCCATTGGTTTTTAATAACGCACAAAGAATCGCTTTTGAACAGTCATGATCAAACTCATTAAATACGATCTCTTCCTTTACTTTTCTTGAAAACGACAACATTTCTTTTCACATCCTCTAGTGGTCAGCATCACGATGCCACTTATATACTTTATAATATTTCTTATAATGGTCTGCAAGGAAATTAGTTAATGTGACAGAACGGTGCTGGCCACCTGTACAGCCAATACCAACAATCAATTGCATCTTTCCTTCTTTTTCATATTCTTTCAATAAATAATCATAATAAGACAAAGTCTTTTTAATAAATTCCTGTGTTTCAGGTTTTTCCATGACATAGTCATAGACTTCCTTATCATTTCCTGTCTTATTTCTAAGTTCAGGAATATAGAATGGATTTGGTAGGAATCTTACATCAAGAAGTAAATCAGCATCCTTAGGAATACCAAACTTATATCCAAATGATACAAAAGAAACACGGAATACTTCTCCTGTTTCATGATAGAAAGATGCTTCTAGTCTATCTTGTAAAGCTGTACGCTTTAATAGAGTTGTATCAATGATTAAATCAGCCTGTGTCTTAATCTGTTCATATTCCTGGCGTTCTAATTCAATAGAGTCATAAAGTGTATTGGCTTTATTCATGATCATCATTGGATGTGAACGTCTTGTCTGCTTATAACGTTTTAAGATTTCCATATTTTCACAATCTAAGAATACAACAGTCAAATTGATCCAATCCATATTCGTTAATTCACGAATTGCCTGAAGTGCATCTCCTAGATAGATTCCCATCGCAATCTTACCACCTAAAGTTTCATTTAATAAATAATCTCCAAACTGTTCAAGTAGTGCAACTGGATAGTTATCGATACAATAATATCCCATATTTTCAAATATAGCCATGGCAGTAGATTTACCTGCACCTGACATACCTGTAACTAATACAACTTCTACATTCTTCATAGACTTATATCCTGCCACTCAAAATGTGATTAAATATACTCACATCGAGATAATGTAAGTTCTCACGAACATTACTTACTATGTCACTGTGCATGCTTTGGATTGACCGAAATCATATCTACTCACAAGTTCTAGTGCACTCCATAGTCGTAAATTCCCGAAATAGCCTTCGGTACATACTTACGTTTGCGTTCATTTATGCAACTTCGTAAGTTGTAGCATCTCTCAGATTTAGTGCAGCATTGAAATCTCTGTCTTCGATATATCCACAATCACATCTGAAAAGTCTATCTGAAAGCTTTAAATCTTTCTTGATACTTTTACAGCAGTGACAAGTCTTAGATGATGGGAACCATCTATCTACAACTCGAAGTTCGATTCCGTTCTCCCTGCATTTAGCTTGAAGCTTTGTCTTAAATTCATAAAACTTCTGCGAAGCAACTGCCTTTGAAAGATGTCTGTTCTTCATCATCCCTGATATGTTTAGATCTTCAATCGTTATATAAGATGGCTTGGTTTTCACTATCTCTGCGATTATCTTATTGATGTAATCAGTACGAATATTGTCGATTCTATGATGAAGTTTCTGTATCTTAAGCCTTTGTTTTTGTATATTTCTTTTTTGAGTGGACCCTCCTTTCTTTATATTTTCATACTTTCGAGAAAGACTTCTCTGTTCTCGAATAAGCTTTTTTTCAAGCTTCTTTAATTTAGCAGATTTGTTGATGTTCTTATAAGTCTTTCCATTAGAAGCAATCGCAAAGTCCTTTAATCCAAGGTCAATGCCAATTCCTTCACTGGAATTACTAGCTGACGTTTTGTCTGGGATTTCTATAAGAACTGAAACATAGTATCTATCAGCTTTTATTGAGACATGACCGCTCTTAATTACATATCCATCTTTTGTAGTGGGAATATATCCTTTCTCTTTGATACGGACCCAGCCAAGTGAAGGAATCTTGATTCTGTGTCTTTCGCAGCTGCAATCTTTTGGATTATTCCTTACAAAATACATTTTCACATCAGACTTGCCTTTCTTTTTAAACTTTGGAAAGGCGCTCTTGTGATTAAAGAATCTTGTAAATGCGGTCTGTCCATCATTTACTGCCTGTGTTACCGATTTTGAATAAGCTTCCTTGATCCAGGAATATTCCGGATGGCTCGGAAGATATTCATTGTTGAGCCATACTCTGAATTGGCTGCTGCTCATAAACTTTTTGCCACTTTCATGAAGCTCCTTATTATGAGCAAGATAGAAGTTATAGATAAATCTGCAAGTACCTATTGTTTTACGAATCCTGACTTTCTGCTCTTCTGTTGGATTTATTTCCGTCTTGAAGCTCTTCAGCAATTTCCTCATCCCTTTCTATCAGTTTTTATACTTACAAAGTCCATGAAAACTGCAGGAGAACACATGAAATATTGAAACAATATCCTGCACGAGTTCTTCCTGTGGCGATAGTTCTTCATTATTTACTACAACTATGGTTGTATTAAACTTTTTACAGAATTTCTCAAACCAGTCATAACCAAATCTGATAAATCTATCTTTATGGGTTACTACTATTGTCCTGATTTTTTGTTCCATTACTTCATCTAATAATTCGTTCCACTTTTTACGGTTGTAATTAAGGCCACTTCCATAATCTTCAATACACTGATTTACAATAATTCCTCTTGCATTACAAAACTGTCTTAAAAATGCAACTTGATTTTGCAAATCATCTTTTTGATTCTTTGTAGACACTCTGGCATAAATAACGACCTGACGTTTATCATTTTCAATATTCATACCTTTGAATTGTAGATACTGATCATATGTGTAATAACGCCTATTAGTTAGAGTTCGGTTTGCCTTTAAAGTACCTTCTCTGTCCCAACGTTGTAATGTCTTAACAGAAACACCTAAAAGTTCAGCAAAATCTTTTGGCTTATAATTTTTGATATTTGATGTGTTCATTTTAACATTCCTCTATGAGCACATTCAAACACAACAGTCAATATATTCAGTTACTTAGATTTTCTCCTCAACCTCACTTATTATAACATACAATCATAAGGGTATAAAGCATTCAAAAAGAGAACTATCATCAGTTCTCTTCAACAAGCTTTGCAGCATATTGTCCCGCAATCGCACCATCGTTGGCTGCAGTGACAACCTGTCTTAATGTCTTTGTTCTGACATCACCAATCGCAAATATTCCAGGAATTTTTGTTTCCATATGTTCATCAACATCAATATAACCCTGTTCATTTGTAATGCCTAAATCCTTCACAAAATCAGTGACTGGATCTAAACCAATAAATGGGAAAATACCCTGTACATAAAGGTTTTCTAGTTCTTTTGTATCACTATCTTCTAGTTCTAAGCCTTTTAATGTATCATCTTCTACAATTAAAGCATGTGGCTTCTTTTTGAAGTGGAATTCAATCTTTTCATTATTAAGTGCTTTCTTCACTAGATAATCATCTGCACGGAAGACATCACGTCTCATAATAATATGAACCTTTTCTGTAATACCAGCAAGATAGATTGATTCTTCAATCGCACTATTGCCTCCACCAATGACAGCGACTTCTTTTCCTCTAAAGAATGGTCCATCACAAACAGCACAATAAGAAATACCTTTACCTGTCATTTCATCTTCTAAGTGTAGTCCCATTTTTCTTTCTTTAGTTCCTGTCGCAATAATGACAGTTCTTGCTTCTAGTTCTTCCTTAGATGTAACAACAACCTTATGGTCACCTTCATCTCTGATTGCCTTCACTTCTGTCATCTTTAACTGGGCACCGAAGTTAAGTGCCTGTTCATACATATCATATGCAAGCTGAGGACCCATCATTTCTTTTATTCCTGGATAGTTTTCTATATGCGCTGTTAAGTTTAGTTTGCCCCCTGGTGCGCCTGACTCAATAATAGTTACATCAGCGCCTGCACGACTTGCATAAAGTGCGGCAGTGAGTCCTGCTGGTCCACCACCAATAATTATAATATCTTTCATAATCTACATCCTTTCTAGATAATCATATAAATCATCATAAGACTCCATCATATAATCTGGATGTTCACCAAGAAGTGCCTTAGTCCCTTTTAAAGACCAAGTGACTCCAATAGTTTTAATACCTGCATTCTTACCTGCTTGAATATCAGTCACATTATCACCAATCATATAACCTTTTGTCGCATTCATTTTCTTCATTGCAGTCAATACTGCTTCTGGATGAGGTTTCCCATGTGTAACTTCATCACTTCCAATGACTACTTCAAAATACTGATCTAAGTGTGCACACTTTAATCCATATACAGCTGCATCCTTGAATTTTGTAGTCACAATAGCCATTCTTATTCCTTTCTCATGAAGTTTTTTTAATACTTCTGTTTCATGAGGGTATAGAGTAACATAATCATTATGCTTCTCATGATTATAAGCACGATAGATTTGTACTGCTTCATCCACCTGATCACCAGAAAGATAACGAGCAAATGAATCTCTTAGAGGTGGTCCTAAGAATGAGAGAAGCTCTTCTTCTGATAATGTGTAATCAGGAAGAAGCTTTTTAAAAGTATATCTGAATGATTGGAAAATCAATTCATCGGTATTAAGTACTGTTCCATCTAGATCAAATAGAAGTACGTTATCTGTATATATCATATCATTAATTGTTTCCTTATGTGTTTAAGATGCTTGAATAATTTCTTTGACAGCATCTAAGAATGCATCCATTTCTTCATCATTTCCAATAGTGACACGTAAGTATTGATTAATACGTGGTGCATTGAAATATCTTACAATAATATGTTTCTTTCTTAATTCTTTAAAGATATGTTCTGCATCATAATCATCATGATGAATAAAGATGAAATTAGAATAACTGTCAGTCATAGTAAAGCCCATTTCTTTAAGGGCTTTTTTAGTACGTTCACGTGTTGCGATAATCTGTTTCGCATGTTCTTTAATCACTTCACTGTCTTTAATAGAAGCTTCGCCAATCACCTGAGCGAGTGCATCAATTGGATATGAGTTGAATGAATTCTTTACATCATATAAATGTGATACAAGTTCTTTGTTACCTAAAGCTACACCAAGTCTACTACCTGCAAGTGAACGGAATTTAGAGAATGTATGAATCACAAGTAAGTTATCATATTTCTTTAAGAGTGGTATTACTGTTTCTCCACCAAAATCAATATAGGCTTCATCAATCACAACAACACTCTCAGAATTATGTTTGATAATATCTTCGATATCATCTACAGACATAAGTTCACCTGTTGGCGCATTTGGATTAGGGAAGATAATTCCACCATTCTTATTAAAATAATCTTCTTTCTTAATCTTAAATGCATCATCAAGTGCCACTGTCTTATAATCAATATTAAATAATTCACAATAAACAGGATAGAAAGAATAAGTAATATCTGGGAAAAAAATAGGATTCTGTCCATTAAAGCATGTTAAGAATGTTAAGGCGAGAACTTCATCACTTCCGTTACCTAAAAAGACCTGATCATCTTCTAATCCATGATACTCTGCAATTAAATGTTTAAGCTTTGATGCATCTGCATCAGGATAGAGTCTTAGTTTAAATGGATCAAAGGATTGAATTGCTTCTTTGACTTTTTCTCCTGGTTCATATGGATTTTCATTTGTGTTTAGTTTGATAAGATTAGACATCTTAGGCTGTTCCCCAGCAACATAAGGTTCTACATCTCTTAAGTTATTTCTCCAGCTCATTATATTTTACCCCCTAGTATATCATCGATCATTTCATAGACATAACTATAAATATGATCTGCTTTTTCTTGAATATCATCATGTGCATAATTAAATGTACAGCCATGGTCTCCTGCTTCAATCATTGAAAGGTCATTCCATGAATCACCTATTGTATAGGTTATTGCATTTGTTTTGTCCTTGAGATAAGTGACACCACTCCCTTTAGAACAGTTGTTAGGAACAATGTCTAGGAAATGAAGATTAGGGTGACATTCTACATCATCACCATATTTGTCTTCAATTCTTTTCTTAATGATATTAATTTGATCAATCTGATTATCTTCCTGATTTAAGCTAATGATCTGAAATGAAGGACTTTCCTTCATTAATGTCATGTAGTCGTCAGGAATAAGTATATTTCCCATATCACTATGTGCAAAAGATTGATGATTAAAACAACCATAACTATTCTTTCCATCACACATATGCACAAACATATTGGCATCTACTCCCCATTGTAGAATATCAAGTCCAATTGATTGTTCTATATGTTTCTCATAGAGAGTTTCTTTATTGGAATCAAGAATTGCCCCACCATTGTTTAAGACAAGATAATCAAAAGGATAACCATCCTGCTCAAGGATTTTATTCATTTCTAATATATGACGTCCTGTACAATAAACAACTTGACCGCCTGCATCACGAAAACGTGTTAAGGCTTCTTTGTTTAAAGGTGAGATCTGTTCATTGTCACGATAAAGAGTTCCATCTATATCACAAAATACCATTTTCATAGTCCTACCCTCCTTAATTTCCCATTATATAGGAAGGTGTCGATAAAAAAAAGTCATATTAATAGAAGAAAGTAGACTAACCTATCACTAGGCTAGTCCCTTATCAAACCGTACGTGCACTATT